>NZ_CAWUDL010000061.1:0-41824 GCF_963920945.1 Anabaena sp. CCY 9402-a | reverse complement strand
ATTCCTGTTTAGAACAAGAACATTCCTGTTTAGAACAAGAACATTCCTGTTTAGAGCAAGAACATTCCTGTTTGAAACTTGAATCATCAAATTAAAATTCCCTCCAGCCGACTAAAACACATAAACCCACATCATGAATACAAGCATCAACCTATTCACACCAGTTCAACTAGGGTCTTATACTCTACCTAACCGGATTGTTATGGCCCCTATGACTCGGTTACGGGCAATTGACAACATCCCAAATGCGCTGATGGCGACATACTACGCTCAACGAGCTAGTGCAGGGTTAATTGTGACTGAATGTACAGCAGTTTCTCCCCTGAGTTTGGGATATATGAACTGTCCAGGGATTTACACCGAAGCACAAATCGCTGGATGGCGATTGGTAACAGATGCAGTACATCAACAAGGGGGAAGGATATTTTTACAACTGTGGCATTCTGGGAGAATTGCTCATCCCGCCTTGTTGGGGGGAGAATTGCCAGTTGCGCCAAGTGCGATCGCTGGGGTTGGTTCACTGCACACTCCCACAGGTAAAGTATCTTTAGAGACTCCCCGCGCTTTAGAAACCAAAGAAATTGCCGAAATTGTCGAACAGTTCCGCCAAGGTGCAGCCAATGCTTTAGAGGCTGGCTTTGATGGTGTTGAACTACACGGCGCATTCGGCTATTTAATCGACCAATTCTTACAAGATGGTTCAAACCAGCGCACCGATAAATACGGCGGTTCAGTTGAGAATCGCAGCCGCTTTCTTTTGGAAGTGGTGGAAGCCGTTACTGGCGTTTGGGGAGGCGCAGGCGAGCGCGTCGGTATTAAGCTTTCTCCTAGTAACACTTTTTACGGGATGTACGACTCCAACCCCAAAGAAACATTTAGTTATGTGGTTAATGCTCTCAACCCCTTTGATTTAGCTTATCTCCATATGATGGAAGCCAACGAAGTTGATTTGTCAACTCGTGAAGTCATGAACCCTGTAACACCCTATTTCCGCCAAATCTTCAAAGGTACATTAATTACCAATGGTGGTTATGAAAGGCAAACAGGAGATGATATCCTCGCAAAAAATGATGCAGATTTAGTATCTTTCGGCAAGCTATTTATTGCTAATCCCGACTTACCAAAAAGATTCCAGACTAACGCTGAATTAAACACCCCAGATCCCAGAACATTCTACGCTCCAGATGCCATAGGATACACTGATTATCCATTTTTATAAGTAGTCAATATTTTTTCTCCTCTGCTTTCCTGCCATAATCTTCCTGTCACAGCTAAGAAAACGGGTAAATAAATATGGGCTGAAAAATTTGTATAAAAAACTGTAAATTAACGCCGTGTGCAACTTTCTCTCAAACCTAACCCCCAACCCCTTCCCTACTTTCGCGCAGCGTGTCGGAGACAGGGAAGGGGAGCAAGAATCAAAGCCTCTCTCCTTGCAGGGGAGAGGTACCCTGCGGGAAGCAAGCTATGGAGAGGGGTTTTAATAATAAGTTGCACATCGTGTAAATTATACAAGTGGTAGCTCATCTACTCAATTTGAGAGTTTGGATTTTACCTCTAAATATTACTTCTTAGGCATCCAAAAATTATGGATCTTTCAAACTTCACTACTCTGCAAAACTTAGAATCTGCCTTTGGTGGCGAATCAATGGCAAACCGGAAGTATCTGTTTTTTGCAGAGGTAGCGCGGAAACTTGGGTTTAAAGATTTAGCTAAACTGTTTCGTGAAACCGCAGAGCAAGAGACCGAACACGCCTTTGCTCATTTTGAGTTGCTACATCCAGAACTAGTTGTAGAAGATCCAGCTGCGTTAACTGACGAACAAAAACAAGAAATTGTCTCTCGGTGCTTATCTTTAGCCATTGAAGGCGAAACCTACGAATACACTACCATGTATCCTGACTTCGCCGCAGATGCTCAACGCGATCGCGACAATCCCGCCGCCGAAGAGTTTCTCAAACAAGCGCAAGAATCTAGCGAACACGCTGACACCTTCCGCACCGCAGCACATCGTTTTGGCTTATTAAAATTCATAGAGAATTACCACGCTGATCGCTACACTGAAGCTTTAGAAGTAATTAATGGTGGACAACCTACAACCAGAGTTGCGAGTGCAGATCCCAACACTCGTAAATGGGTTTGCAGACAATGCAGTATGATTTATGATCCTGTGACTGGTGATCCTGATTCGGGTATTGCACCTGGTACAGCCTTTGAAGCAATTCCTGATGATTGGCAATGTCCCATTTGTGGAGCTACCAAAAAGACTTTTATCCCCCTTGAGGAAAAAACTGCCGCCTAACAAAATACGGTTCAACTAAGGGTAGTTTAGCGATACAGAACCCCGGTTTCTTTGGAGAAACCGGGGTTCTATATTCTATGTTAGATCCTTAGAAATATAAATATTATTTTTCATCATTTGGATACCAACCTGCTGGAATTATGTCAAAATCCCACACGTCTTTAAAAACATACATTCGCTCTATCAAATCTGGCAAAGGAAGTGCATTTTGGCTACCTTCTTTCCAATCTTTTCTATCAACTGTTCCCATTACTAAATAATCATTTCCGATGATATGAGGATTTGATTGACTCATTCCTATAGCTGTCAATGCTTCAAGTTCCTGTTTTTTAGTAATAATTAGGTCACAGACAGAACAGTATTTACATTGCTTATTTAATATAAATAGCTGCTTTGATTCGATAAAAATCACCAAAGGAAATTTACGAACTTTAGTTTTTGTATCACATTTTGGGCATTTAGTGAAAGCACAATCATTATAAGGGTTGAGAAAAAACTTATGTCGTTTTTTTGGGCTCTTTCCTGACAACTTATTTGAACTCTGCTTGGGCATTTTGCTTCTCCTTACTTAAGAGAGAATAGAACAAAAAATTTGTTTTCCTGAACATTCTGCTACCGCCACTACCTTTTCTTTTGTACAGTGTAAGACTATTTAACATGACTGCGGCTACTTATGGTTGAGCGTTAAGACTTTTTAATTTGAATCTGAGAGCATTACCTCAACCTACTTGCAATGTGACTATAAAACTCATATTCTTAACCTGTCGCTTAAACTAAAATAGTTCCAATTTCCATCAATAACTCCAGTACAGTCAAAATATGAGATTTGCAGCAGTCTCACTCCAGTACGACTTCTTACCTCGCTTTTACAGAATGGCAAGCATTAACGTGCTTTCCAACATGATGGTTCCTTTAGCGGGTATTGTTGACATTGCCTTTTTAGGACATTTAGCAGATATCCGTCACTTAGCAGGAGTCATTTTAGCAACCATACTCTTTGACTACCTTTACAGGGTGTTAAAGTTTTTACGCTCTAGTGTCAATGCCCTAACTGCACAAGCCGTGGGGCTGGATGACCAAAAAACCATCTTACTAGTAGGGATGAGGAGTGCCTTAATTGCCCTAGGACTGGGGTTACTGATCCTATTGCTGCAATACCCAATCCAAAAGATGGGGTTTTTGATTTTGAGTGGTTCGCCAGAAATTGAAAGTTCTGGAAGTGACTATTTCTATGCCAGAATTTGGGCAGCCCCGGCTGTGTTGCTTAACTTTGTGTTAATTGGTTGGTTTACGGGGCGCGAAATGAACAGCTTAGTGCTGTTGATGTCTTTAATTGGGAATGGTTCTAATGTTTTGCTTGACTATTTGATGATTGTCAAGTGGGGTTGGGAAAGCATGGGTGCTGGACTGGCTACAGCCATCAGTCAGTATTTGGCGTTAGTCATTGGTTTAGTGGGGGTGTGCTTCAGCATTCAGTGGGCAAAAGTAGCAGCCGCCTTACAAGAGATGTTTGATTGGGTGGCGTTGAAGGAGACTGTTGTCCTCAAAACCAACATTCTGGTGAGATTTTTAGTCTTGATTTCCACTTATGCGATCTTTACAAATTTGAGTGCCACGATGGGAACAATCACCTTGGCAGAAAATGGGTTGCTGTTGCAAATTGCGCTGTTGAGTCAGTTCACCATTCAAGGTGTAGGGATGACAATGCAAACCTTGACGGGCAACTTTCAGGGTAAAGGTACAACAGAAAAGATGATTCCATTGTTGAGTGTTTCTGTAATTACCAGTTTGTTTATTGCTCTAGGTTTTGCGATCGCATCTGTGATTTTCCCCGATACCATATTTGGATTACTGACTAATCATACAGAGGTGAACCAACACATCAGTAGTTATGCAATTTGGTTATTGCCGCTTCTAGGATTAACTGCGATCGCTTTTATGCTGGAAGGGTACTTTATTGGCTTAAAAGAAGGTGCAATTATCCGTAATGCCGTTCTGTTAGCCTTTGGATTCGGTTTTACTCCCTTAGCTGCTACAGGATGGTATTTACATAATAATCACTTGTTATGGATGGCTCTAGTTGGCTATATGACTATCATGATTTTAGTGCTGGGGTCACAATTACCTAAAACATTCATTAATAAAAATCTGCCAAATCAAGATTTACTGCCTAGTTCTTGACCGTACCAATTTTAGATTTTAAATTTGTTTTTTGGTTCAAACCCTAGAATTAGGATGTCAATCTGCCACATGAAAAATGCGAACTATTGCAGAAATCAACGAGAAAATTAACCGCCAAACTGCGGTAGTGTTAACGGCTGAGGAATTAAAAGCACGGGTTGCGGAAGTCGGTGTGAAGAAAGTTGCCGAAGAAGTTGATGTTGTTACCACTGGCACTTTTGAACCGATGGAATCAAGTGGGGCAATTATTAATCTAGGACACACTGACCCGCCTATTAAAATTCGCCGTTGTTGGGTAGATGGAGTTCCTGCATACAGTGGTTTTGGTGCAGTCGATTTATATTTGGGTGCTAGCTGTGTTGTGGATACGATGGATGGCGAAGAAGTCCGCGAACGGGGCGGCGGTCATGTAATAGAAGATTTGATTGCCGGTAAACCTGTGCATATCCGCGCCCAAGGACAAGTCACTGATTGTTATCCTAGAGCAAGTTTTGAGACTTCTATTACTCGCGACACAATAAATCAGTTTTATTTATTTAATCCACGTAATCTTTATCAAAATTTTATTGTAGGGGTGAATGGAGGCGATCGCCCGCTTCATACTTACCTCGGCCCTCTGCAACCGCGTTTAGGTAATGCTGTCTATTCTAACCCCGGTGCAATTTCTCCCTTATTGAATGATCCAAAATTACAAATTATTGGCATTGGTACGCGTATTTTCTTAGGCGGCGGTATTGGTTACGTTGCTTGGGAAGGGACGCAACATTTTCCTTTACAAAAGCGGCTAGCCAATCAAACACCCATTGGCCCCTCTGCGACTTTAGCCTTAATTGGTGATGCCAAACAAATGGATGCGCGTTGGGTACGGGGTTGCTACTTTAAAAGTTATGGTTCTTCGTTAATGTTGGGTGTAGGTGTACCCATACCCTTATTAAACGAACAGGTAGTAGAAAACTGTGCAGTTCAAGATCAAAATTTAGTTGCGCCAATAGTAGATTTTTCCATTCCCCGGCGCGTCCGTCCGACATTTGGTTTGGTGAGTTACGCCCAACTCAAATCCGGGCGTATCACCATCGAGGGTAAAACTGTTAGGGTTGCTCCTTTAGCTAGTTTATTTTTATCTCGGCAAGTTGCCATAGAGTTAAAACAATGGATTGAAGCAGGCAGTTTTACCCTCACTGAACCAGTAGCATCAATTCCAATGGAGAGGTCTTTTCTTCCTCAAGACCATTGGAGAGAGTTTTAAAGCGAGTGCTGAGTGCTGAGTTGTGAGTGCTGAGTAATGAGTGAGTTATGAGTTGTGAGTTATGAGTTGTAAATGATTTTTTACTCATTACTCATTACTCATTACTCATTACTCATTACTCCTCACTCCTCACTCATTACTCAGCACTCAGCACTCATTAATCACCTTACTCCTGAGTAGGTTTCGGTCGCTTGATTGGCTTCGGTGCTGGTGTAGAGCTAGGCGAAGGCGATTTTGGTAAGGGTTTGGAAATTACCGAGGGATCGCTGCTTGTTCTCTTGACGGGGCGTGGAGTTTCTCCTGGTCGTCTGGGGGGGAATGGTCTTCTTCCTGGACCACCACCAGCACCGCGAGGACCACCACCACCGCCACCTCTAAAGGGTGGTCTGCGTTTTTTGGGTAAGTCAGCGATCGCTTCTGCCGTTTCTATGACTAATGCGTCGGCTTCTCGCTTGGCTTTGAAGTCCCAAAACTTGCCTACAGCTTTGGTTGTCAGCACACCCCGCAATTTCAACTTGAAATATTTGGGTTTGTCATCTCGTTTACGTGGAGCTTGCTTAATTTTTACTACTAAGCTCTTTTCATCAAAAGACTGGTAAACCACTTCCCCACGGACGGAGAAACCGCCATCCGGGATGTTAGATGAAGGTGCTGAGAGGCTTGTAGCTTCTTTACTCTCATCTACTAAGCTTTCATCGGGTGTCTGTAATTCTTGTGACTCCGAATCTGCTTGGTTTTCTTCTGTTGGTTGTTTAGCCAGACTTTCTGGCTCCCATACCCCTACAATTTGAATGTGTAAGCTGTCATTTTCTTGTCTGGTGCGGGGATAAACTACCCACAAATGTTCTTTTTCTAGGTCTAGATGATTTTTGACTAGGCTCATAATCCGACCCAGCAAGACGGAATTGAGTTCTACACCATCTGGGGTGAGTAAGATACCTTGGGTAAAATGTTCGTCACTGGCTTGGTAACGACCCCGGACTAGTCCGATGGCGCGGTATTGCATCGGTTCACTAGGAGGCGGTATCGGTTGTTGGCGATTGGCTAGGTTCTCATTAGAGTCAGTTTCACTAGAGTTGACAGGTGAAGTCTCAAGCTTAGAGGGCTGGGTTGCTGCTATGTGAACATTAGCAGCTGCCTCTTTGGGAGTTTGAGGTTCATTGGAAGCAAAAGAGTTAGCGGAATCAGGCGAAGGCATCAGGTCGGAATTCATAAAAACTCCTTGCGGCGGAGACACATCCCAATTATGGGATTTTAATAAGGCAGCTGGAAATAGCGTTTGCGTGGTTGATGAAAGTATATTGGCTTTTCACAAAATCACAACAGAACGCTCTATACAATTGTAAAGACCCTAAATCAGTCATTCATTATGTAAATGTGTAATTTAGCGTCTTTACGGCAGTTTCGGAAGCATATCATAGCTTTTAATATGATGGCTCTCCCTAAAGTAATCACTTAATTTAGCAGTCAAATAATCATTTGTTATAAAATTCACTCTTAATTGGCGGTATTCCGCACAGTTTTTGAAATTTTTAACTTTCTAGTTTGTGTCAATAATAATGAGATGTGAGTTTTGGAGGGGGACAAAATAGTGTCTCAACCGCGCAATCGCTGGATAGTTCAGATCATTCTAGCACTGGCAGTTCTTACTTTTGTAGGTATTTCTTTAGTTCCCATTATTAGTGCGCTCAATGATACGTCATCCTCAACCCCGAATCCCACCAACCCTAGTGATGTCGCTACTTCTAACCAAACATCCAAGTTGCAAGATGAGGTGCGAGGTTATGAACTGGTTTTACAACGAGAGCCAGAAAATCAAACCGCGCTCAAGGGCTTATTACAAGCCCGACTACAACTTTTGAGTTTAAAACAAGGTGAGATCCAAGGGGTGATTGAACCATTGGAAAAGTTGGCGAAACTTAATCCGCAGCAGTCAGAGTATGGAGTGTTGTTAGCTCAAGCTAAACAGCAGATTGGTGATAAGGAAGGGGCTGCTCAAGCTTATCGAGCCATTTTAGATACGAAACCAGGAGATTTGAAGGCTTTACAGGGAATGGTGGCTTTGCTTGTGAGTCAGCAACGTCCAGAAGCTGCTGTAGGCTTGCTGCAAGAGACTCTGACTAATGCGGCTCAAGCTAATACTATTCAACCGGGAAGTGTGGATGTTGTAGCTGTACAGGTGTTATTGGGCAATGTTCACTCTAGCCAAAAACGCTATCCTCAAGCTATTTCTGCTTTTGATCAGGCAATTCAGAAAGCTCCCCAAGATTTTCGCCCAGTTTTGGCTAAGGCGATGCTGTTGAAGGAACAGGGTAAAGTCACTGAAGCTAAACCTTTGTTTGATAGTGCTGTGGCTTTAGCTCCTGCTCAATACAAAGATGAGATTAACAAAGCGGCTACTGTATCACCTGAGCCTAACCCTACCCCTGCGACACCACCCACATCTGAAAGCGCACCCAAGCAGTGAGAAAACTAACAGCCTCTAAATTTTGAGGGGCTGTTATTTTGAATTTTGAATTTTGAATTGTTAAGCTCCCTCAAGAACAGCAAAAACACCAAAAATTAAGAACAGGAATCCGCCAGCAAAGGTAAGCTGACGCTCAGAAATACGTCCAGCGATCATTTTGCCACCAATGACGGCGATCGCGGCACAAATTGCATGACCTAAAATAGCCCCGATGGTGACACCAATGGCATTATTCCCTGCGGCTAAGGCAATCGTGGCGATTTGCGTGCGATCGCCCCATTCTGCCATAAATGTCAAAACAAAGGCTTCTATGACAATCGATAAGGAATTTTTTTGCTTGGGTAGCTGCAATTCGGCTTTTTCTACTGCGGCTTTGGCTTCTGCTATTTCTTCCATCATTTCGGCTTGTTCAGCAGCAGCAGTCATCTTACTAGCTTGGTACAACAACTTAATACCAAAGGCAAAAAACAATACGATTACAGCATAATGAGTATAAACTTTTGGTAATTGAGAAGCGACTTGTCCAAACAACACCGAAAGGATTGTCATGGCGGCTAAAGCAGCTACCACTCCTATAAATACCAATCGCCGTGAATGGCGCATTGCCAAAATCATAGCGATAAAAAATGTTTTATCCCCTAACTCTGAAACTGTAATTAGTAATAAACCTGCGGTAAAAGCCGTTAGCACTCTCTCAAGCTCCTGAAAAATCATGTATCCATGTGAGCTTGATGAATGCCAAAAGACCTCACCAAGCTCACATTTTTGTGAACTTAGTGAAGGTCTCGCTACCAAATATTAATTATTTGTCACTTGAACCAGGCTCATCACCAGTATGTTGATTCAAATGTACTGGCTGGGAAATTCTTTGCCAGTTGCTACTCCCCTTCTATGAGACAGATATTACATCTATATGTAGGTATGAGTCAAGCAAGAATTTTCTGGCTTTGAGAATTAGAGATATCCAGATAAGACTTCGACCGTAGCAAGTCCAGTTTTTTCCCAACTAAATTGATTAGCTCTAGCAATACCTTGAGTAGAAAGATGTAAACGCAATGCTAAATCAGCCGCTATCATCTGCATCGCGGCGGTGATTTCTGCTGTGTTGTAGGGATTAATCAGAATCGCTGCATCACCAGCCACTTCTGGGAGAGAGGAGAGATTAGAAGTGATAACAGGAGTACCGCAAGCCATTGCTTCTAGGACAGGGAAACCGAAACCTTCCCACAAACTGGGGAAAAGAAGTGCGATCGCTTGATTAATAATGGTGGGTAATTCACTGTAAGCTACATAGTCGAGGAATTTGACCTGATGACTTATCCCTAGTTCTGCAATTTGTGTTTGTAGAAGCGGGGTATAACGCTTGTCAGTTGGGCCTGCTAGCCATAGTTCGTAGTCGTCGTTATTAGGTAGCGCAGCAAAGGCGGCGATAAGACGATGTAGATTTTTGTAAGGGTCTTGTCTACCAATGTAGAGAAAGTAATTGCGAGTTGGTAAATTGAGATAGCAAAAGTGCGTGCGGTCGTGCGCTAGGGGGATGGGGGTAATTTTACTAGCTGGAATTTGATAAAAGTCAATGATGTCGTTAGCTGTAGCCTGAGAGTTACAGATAATATGTTGCGCCTGTTGCAAAACTTGAGGAACATAGTAACGATGATACGGCGTTAACGGTGAGAAACGTTTGGGAAAACGCAAAGGTATTAAGTCATGAGACATCACCACAAAACGACAGTTGCTATAAAGCGGTGCTTCTGGTAGAGGAGAGAATAAAAGAGGGGATTTTAATTCGTGATAAATTCTCGGTACTTGCAACTGTGTCCAAACTAAGCGACGAAAATGCCCTTTCCCTCCCTGTTCTGCTGTTTGCTTGGGAGGTACTGGGTAACATTTATAACCAGAAATATTTTGTGCAACTAGAAGTGTAGGCTGAAGTTGTTTTAGATAAGGTAGCAGGTTAAGGGAGTAAGTAGTAGTACCTGTGGGTTTTGTAAGTAGAAAAGACAGGTTAATAAGTAGATGTTCGTCCACGCTCTCAGTTTATAAACAAATTGAGTTGCTAGTAAGTAACTGAACAATTTTCAATGCGGCAAATCCTCCCCCATAGAGATGATTTGGTACTTCGTTACCAGAAATACTCAGCAACGCATCTGATATACCATTAGCTACATTTGATGAACCTACTGGTGGTAGTAAGCGATTCCATCCTAACTGTACCAACTCTACCCATTCCGTTTCTTCTCGTAAGGTGACACAAGGAACGCGATAGAAAAATGCTTCTTTCTGTACACCACCAGAGTCCGTCGCTATGAGTTGGGCATTTTTCTCTAACATCACCATGTCTAAATATCCTACTGGTTCAATTAATTGTAGGGATTGACCAGCACTTTCCCATAACTCCGTGCGTGACAAAGCAGCGCGGGTGCGGGGATGAAGCGGTAATACTACGGGTATATTCCGAGATATGGCTATTAATCCTGTAAAAATTGCTTCTAACCGCTTGGGGTCGTCAGTATTTTCTGCTCTGTGAATAGTTGTCAGAATATACTTTTGGGGAGTCAAGCCCAGATGATCCAGAATAGAACTTTTTAGCTCTGCTTTTATTCCGTACTCAATAGCAGCATCGTACATGACATCCCCTACTAAGTGAATTTTTTCCGGAGCAATTCCCTCTTGACGTAAGTTTTCCACAGCCGCAGTAGTAGGTGCAAAGAGTAAATTGGCGGCGTGGTCAGTCAGCACTCGATTGATTTCTTCTGGCATTCGGCGATTAAACGATCGCAAACCAGCTTCAACATGAGCTACAGGGATATGCAGCTTGACTGCCGCGATCGTTCCTGCCAAAGTAGAGTTTGTATCACCATAAACTAGCACCCAATCAGGCAATTCTTTCAGCAAAACTTGTTCAATTTCTGCCAACATCCTGCCTGTTTGCATACCATGAGTGTGAGAACCAATACCTAAATGATATTCAGGTACAGGAATTTCTAACTCTTGGAAAAACACATCAGACATATTTTCGTCATAATGCTGACCTGTGTGAACTAGCACTTCCTGAATGTCAGGATGAGATTGTAACTTTCTTGAAACTGCGGCTGCTTTGATAAACTGTGGACGTGCGCCAACAATTGTCAAAATTTTCATTGCTGATATATTTTGTGATAAAAATCTAGTAATTTTTGTGATTCTATTTCCCAGTTATACTGAGTACGCACTGCTTCTTGCCCTCGTCTACCCATAGCAGCAGACACTTCTGGGTTTTCTAAAAGATATTGAATAGCTTTAGCAATCTCCTGCGGATCTAAAGGATTAACTAACAAACCGCATCCAACCCCTTCAATAATCTCCCGCCACAAGGGGAAATCTGATGCTACGATTGGCAAACCCGCAGCCATATACTCAAACAATTTGTTAGGCAATGCTTCTAGGTGATCGCGTTCAGGATGAAAAATCACCAAACCAACCCTAGCTTGTGCCAAATACTGGACTAAATGATCACGAGATTGCCAACCTAAAGATTTTACATTTTGCCACCCAGGGAACTGTTCCACTTCAGTTTTCAAAGTTATGGGCGAAAATTCACCCAACAGTAATAGTTTGCTCGCTAAAGTTTCGGGTAAAAGTGCGATCGCCGAGACCATTTCTCGAATTGCACGAATTGCAGTAATTCCACCCGCATAAATAATATTATTTGCTTTGATATCCTCAGCAGTATTAATTGCAACCGCCGCTTGAAGTTCTGCTGTTAAAGGAAAATTACGAACTAGAACGGTTTTTGTTGGTGGAAACTTCTGGGCAATTTTAGGTGTAACACATACAAAACCATCTAGGGTAGCTTGAGCTATTGCTTCTAACACCGACCAAATCCCAAACTTAGACCAACCCATCACAGGATTATTTTTGCTTAAAGAAATCGCCTCCCAGGGGGTGTCTTCGTGAACGTCATAGATAACTTTAGCACCAAGGCGTTGCAAGAGAATTCCTACAGGAATAAGTTCTGGGTCATGGAAATGATAAATCTCAGCTTGTAAGGATGCAGCAAGATGATAAGCACTACTGAGTCGCCGCCAAATTCTTTCTAAGCGAGGGTAGTTCGTCACTCGCTCAATAGCATGAAAGAAAACCCCCTCTAATTGATGTGCTGGAGGGTGAGAAACTAACAAATGTACCTCATACCCAGCTTTTGCCAGGGTGACACACTCCTTATAGAAAATGCGAATATCCTGCGCCCGATGAATTGTAGACAGATGTACTACTCGCATTGTCAGCCCTCAAAAGTCACGTTAAAGCGTTCTGTCCAGCGAATTAAGTTTATCCAACGCCAGACACGAAAATCAAAGGCTGAACGTCCTTCTACAACTGATTGAAATTCTTCTCTGACCTTTTGGATATTCAATGCGGGAATCTCGTTGGCGGTGTCGCTGTTGAGTACCGCTTCCAACCAAGGGCGTAAATCTTGCAACCAACGCTGCTCCGGTGTGGCAAAGCCAATTTTGTCTTTTCTATCTAAAATTGGGTCTGGAACAATACCCCGCATCGCTTCACGGAAGATGGCTTTAGATGTACCGTCGCTAGCAATAATAAATTCTTCTGGCAGTGAAAAAATAAAGTTGACTAAATTGGGAGTTAAAAAAGGAACTCGACTTTCAATCGAGTGTGCCATAGAGTTACGGTCTTCATAGCGTAAAAGCATTGGTAAACTAGTTTCTGCTACAGCTTGGGCTAGTTCTGCACGCAGTATTTCTAAATTATGTTTCTGGGGATAAAGTTGAGGAATTAGACCATTTTGGGTAAACCAATTACTATTTAGCCAAGATGGTTTCACATCTTTTTTTACTAACTGTCTCATTGAGGGTTGCAAACTTGGTGGTAGGAGTAATCCTACAGCACGTAGCAGCATTTTCTTTTGGCTAATCTCTGGTAGATTGGCTGTGCGTTGTAAAAGCTGGCTGGCACTTTGCCATTTTCCTTGGCGCAGTAGCGAAGCTAGGCGTGCAGCTAAGTAAGGACGATAGCCACCCAAAAGTTCGTCTGCTCCCTGACCATCCAACATGACTTTAATACCAACCCCTTGTGCCATTTGGAATACTCGATACTGGGCATAGATGCTGGTGCTACCAAAAGGTTCATCTTGTAAATCAATGAGTCTGTTAAGGTCGCTGGTCAAGTTTTCTGAAGAGGCTTGTATTTTATGTCCCACAGCATCCGCCGCTTTTACGACAATATCCACCCATTGTTCTTCACTGAGGGATGGATCTGAAGCTATATAGCTGAATGTGTGGAGTTCGAGTTGTGAACCTTGCAGATATCGCATCGCCATGACAATGGCGGATGAGTCTATACCCCCCGAAAGGGCTGCACCAACTGGTACGTCACTTCGCAAATGTAAGTTGACACTCTCTAAAAACAGATGGCGTAGGTGTTCTGTGGCTTCTGGAAATGTAATATCTGTATGTTGATTTAAATCTAACTGCCAATATTGCTCTATTTGGGGTTGCTGGGGTTTATCTAGAGAAATTCTGAGAAAATGAGATGGGGGTAATTGTTTAATATCCGCAAACAGAGTTTCACTACCATAATCAGTCAGCCCAGAATGCAGGTAATCGTAAAGTCTTTGGGGATTGACATGGCGTTTAATTTCTGGTAGATGAAGTAGTGTTTTAATTTCGGAAGCAAAGGTGAATCCATTATGAGAGTAAGTATAGTAAAGTGGTTTGATTCCGAAATAGTCACGAGCGAGTAATAGGGTGTGTTCCCAAGTGTCAAGGATAGCGAAGGCAAACATTCCTACTAATTTAGTGAAAGCTTGGACACCCCACTGAGCATATGCTGCTAGTAACACTTCTGTATCTGAATGGGAATGAAATTGATGTCCTAATACCTTCAATTGAGTTTGCAGTTCAAGGTAGTTATAAATTTCGCCATTAAAAACAATATAATATCGTCCATTGGGTGTTCCCATTGGTTGCCAGCCAGCAGGACTTAGATCCAAAATAGACAAACGGCGATGAAATAGGCAAATAGGAAAATTTTGCACCTCTTCGGGACTTCTGGAGATATGGACGGATGTTTGTTGCGACCATCCTAAAAAACCCAGTTCATCAGGTCCACGAAGCTTGAGAGAATCACTCAAGGTTGTTAAAATCTGTAAATCTATTTTTGAGTTATTAAATCTCACAATCCCGCCAATTCCACACATAATAACTTAATACTCTTCTTTGATTGGAACATTCATTTTTAGATTTCAATCTTCACCAATAAAGCACACGAAGGACAAATTAAGCACAAAATGACAGAGACAGCGATCGCTATCCGTGATCTTGGAAAGATGTATAGACTCTATAAGCATCCTGCTGATAAAGTTCTTGATGCTTTTGGAATCAATCGCTGGTTATTCTGGCGCAAACAATACTACCAAGAGTTCTGGGCTTTACGTGGGCTGAATTTAGAAGTAAAAAAGGGAGAACGACTAGGTTTAATCGGACGCAACGGTGCTGGTAAAAGTACCCTCTTAAAAATTATTACAGGAAATTTTGCCCCCACAGAAGGCACAGTGGAAGTTACAGGAAGAGTACAAGCTTTGATGGAACTTGGTACAGGGTTTCATCCAGAGTTTACCGGCCGTCAAAATATCCAAGCTTCTCTGGCATATCAAGGACTATCTCCAGCAAAAATTAAAGACTTAGAAGAAGAAATTATTGATTTTTCTGAATTATATGAGTTTATTGATCAACCAATTAAAACTTATTCTGCCGGAATGTATGCGCGTCTAGCTTTTACTGTAGCTACAGTGATCGAGCCGGAAATATTGATCATAGATGAGGTGTTGGGTGCTGGTGATGCCTACTTTGCTGGCAAGTGTGTAGAACGGATGCGAAAGCTCACAGAAGATTCAGGTGCTACGGTTTTATTTGTTAGCCATGATTTAGGATCAGTTCAGGCTTTATGTAACCGAGTAGTTTGGATCAATCGTGGTATTTTACAAGCTGATGGTGAGCCATTAAATGTGATTAAACAATATTCTGCCTTAGTCAGACGCGATGAAGAAATTAGGCTCAGGGCAAGAGACCTCAAAGTATCTAAAAAACAAGCTATTCTGCTAGAACGACAACAGGATATTTACGAAAAACTACTTTTCCGATTAGTAGGTTTAGATGGTTCTCATCCAGTCGGGTTGCATAAAATTCGTGCCATATCTTTCTGCTATTCATCAGATAATATTGGATACATTCAGGTAGGCGCACCTATGGATAATCATCCTGATCAAGAGCATTATCTGATGGCTGATGCAGGTTTTATGGATTGGGGTAAACCTAGTAAGGATGAATTGGGCTACTATAGGCAATACGGTAATTTTCATGGCAAGTATGCTCATGCACCTTTTGAATTTTCTATACCCAAATCCTACTTGAATGATGAAGCAGATTTTAAATTAAAAATACAGGCCGATTGTGAGCAAGAATCCGTGGCTGTAGAATTATTCATCACCAATCAAAATAAATACTATAGACTAGGAGTTATGAAAGTTGGCAGTTGCCTCAATGAGTTCGATGTTGACATCAAACATTTAATTGACTGGAGGCAGCAAGATCAAGATTCATTAATAAATCTTGAAGTAAATAAACAAAAAAATGATAATTCATCTAATATATCTCAAAATATAGATGAATATGGTTCACAAGAAGTATTAATTACAAAAGTCAAACTGTTAGATGCCTCTGGACATGAGACTAAAATTCTTTATTCTTTAGAAGCATTTCAAGTTGTTATAGAATATACTACTAGAATTCCTGTTCACAATCCAACTTTTGTTTTTTGTATTTATTTATCTTCTGGTATGACAGCTTCCCAATGGCTAGTTTCTGCGGAACAAATTGGGAGAAAAGTCATAGATGGAAGTGGAGTAATTATTTTTCATAGCAACAATTTATTACTAGGAACAGGTGCTTATGTAGCTAGTACCGCTATTTTTAAATGGTATCCCAGAAAAGGACTTGAGCCTGAAGCTTATCACGTCCTTGACAAATGTACTCATTTTCAAATTTTAAATAAAGAGGAAACAGAAATTATAGACTACGGTATTTGCAGGCAACCAATAGAGGTTCATTTCGCTTAATTTTATTTAATATATAGATTAGTAGGTATTACTTTAAATGTTTGAAGAAGAATATTACAACCAATCCGAAATTTGGAATCAAAAACCAGAATATTATCAGGTTCAGTTGCTAGCAGATATTTTGAGTCTGATTCCAGAGAACACACGTAGCATTCTTGATGTTGGTTGTGGTAATGGACTGATCACAAATAATCTGCCTAGACACATTGATGTTGTTGGTTTCGACTCTAGTGAAGAAGCACTAAAAAATGTTAGACATCAGAAAAAAGTTGGTTCTATTACTAGCTTGCCATTTGCAGATAATTCATTTGATATGGTAATGGCTAATGATGTAATAGAGCATCTGAATGATGATATCTATCTACATGGGGTTTCAGAGCTATTTAGAGTAGCATCAAAGTATGTATTGATTTCTGTACCCCACGCAGAACAACTAGAAAAATCTCTAGCCAAATGTTCCAATTGTGGTTACGTATATCATATTAATCATCATCAACGTTCTTTTCGTGAACAAGAATTGATTAATTTGTGTTGCATAGATTGGAAAGTTAACGAAATAAGATATTCTGGTGATATTACCAGACCACCGTCTGATCCTATAGAGATGAGTACGTTACATGAACTTCAAGGGTATTTGAAACACAATAACTCTATTTGTCCTAATTGTGGAAGTTCAACAGTAGTTCATAATGATAGTGAAAAAACACAACAAATATTAGGAAATCTTCGCAGTAAAAGTTTTTTTAATAGAGAATCATTAATAAATAAACATATAAATCGTTCAGAGATTATATCTTTTTATACATACAAGGAAATTGACTTAATACAAGATTTTCATAAAAGTAATTTAAAGGAGAAATTATTTTCACCTCTGCTATTAGATTTAAATAATCATCTTCAAGAAGTAGAGAATGGATTTGTAGAAGGTTGCTTTTGGTCTAAATACTTAAATAAAAATAAGCACTCTGAGACATTTTTTGGTAAAGATAATATTAATCTGAATGTTACCTCTCTGCTGATTCAATTTCCTATTGTGAGTGAGGTTGGAGACAGAATTTTAGTCACAACAGAATCTCCCAAATGCCATATTCAACAAATTCGCATAACGGTGCATGATGATTTAAACAATATAGCTTTCCCGATAAATAATATTTCATATTTGGGTGATGGCAAGTATGAATTGATTGTAGATAAAACTTGGGAAGTTAATTCTTATGGCACTGCTGTTAGTATAGAGGTTGATGCAGAGATTGGGCTGCAATCCATACAATATTTATCTAAGAATTTCTCCAATATTGCAGATATGCCTTTTTTATTTTTGAATAAAGGCCATAACATTTTAGTGAATTCAGATTTAGATTATTACAGAACATGGGGGCTATTAGTTGATTCATCTGCATATTATCCAAAACCAGACTGGTTATGGTCAGAAAAATTGAATTCCTTCTATGATTTAAATTTTAGTAAAATAACACTGTTAGATTATAAAAAATCTGTAGAAAAAGTCCTGAAGCAAAAAGACAAAGATATCAATCATTTGTTGCAATTGCTTGAAGAAAATTCAAAAAAAAAAGAGTTGGAATCTGCTAGATTTATTCAAGAAATAAGTTATTTATCAGGTTTATTGGAAAAAAAAGAGCTAGAGCGATCGCAAGCTGAAGAAGCTTACGCTAAGGTATCCAGTTTCTTAGAAAAAAAAGAGCTAGAGCGATCGCAAGCTGAAGAAGCTTACGCTCTAGCATCAAAGTTTGCAACATTTTTCTTTAATAACGCCAAACGTCGTGTTAGCCGAATTTTGGTACTTTCTCATATGTTTCCCAATCCATCACAGCTTAACTCAGGATGCTTTGTAGCTGAACAAGTCAAAGCACTACGGGAAAATGAAGGCTTAGATGTACGAGTAGTTTCTTGCCAACCATTCTGGTGTAATACGAAAAATCCTCTTAAACTTAAGAGGGCAATTGATAAATATAAAGAATTAGCTTGTTTATCCCAATGGAGTTTATACGAAGGAATACCAACTTTATTTATTCCTTATCTTGTTGGTAAACCCTATTTTCCTTTTCATGTTCATAGTTTTAATTATAGATACTCAATAGCTCAATTAGCTAACCGGATACACCATGATTTTAACTTTGATTTAGTTCATGCACATACAGGGTATCTTGACGGTTTTTCTGGTACGTATTTATCTAATCGCTATAAAGTTCCTTTAATAATTACTGAACATACAGGACCATTCAGCTTTCTCACAAGAAAACAGATAGTACGTCAGATAACTATCAAATCTTTAGTATCAGCGAAGCAAATTATTTGCGTTAGTTCTGCGATGGCTAGCGAAGTACAAAAATATATCCCTCCAACTTGTCATAATAAACTAATTTGTATTCCCAATGGTGTAGACACTACGAAATTTTACCCAAAGCAAGCTTCTGAACAACTTAATAGTAATGATAAACTTCGATTGCTTAGTGTAATTTCTCTTGATGACAATAAGAATCCTTTCGGGCTAATCGAAGCCGTCCAAATATTGCTTAAACGCCAAATGAAATTAGATTTAACTATTGTAGGAGGAGGGGAACTTATCGAGAAACTTAAGCAATGGACTATGGAGCATGAGTTACTAGAATATATTCATATCATTGGGTGGCAAACCCGCGATGAAGTAGCTAGACTCATGCGTGAACATTGTGATATTTTTGTATTGCCTAGTCATTCAGAGACTTTTGGCGTTGTCGTAATTGAGGCAATGGCTAGCGGTAAACCTGTCGTTAGTACACGTTGTGGTGGTCCTGAAGAAATAATCAGACACTCATATCTTGGTGAACTGTGTGAAAAAGATAATCCTATCTCTCTAGCAAATGCTATTGCTAAAGTTGCTAAGAATCTTGAAAATTATCCAAAGCAAAAAATTAGAAATTTTGTGCTGGATAACTATGGTTTTAAGTTAATTGCACAAAAATTGACGGAACTATACCAATGTTTATAGTCAAGCAAGGTTTCTGATTTTTTTGCTCTAAAGTTTAATAAACAAATCTGTGAGAAAATAAAAAATAAAGTACCTTATCTCTTTTATTATGAACTCATTTTTTAAAAAAATTCGTACCTACTCCAAAAATCAGTTGATACAGGCAGTACCTACTGATGCTGAAGAACTGATTAAATCAATACCTGCTTCGGCAAAAGAGACAGAGAGATGGGACAAAGAATGGATTGTGTATTTTAACACTGAAAATCCCCGACCATTTTTGGTTGATTATCAAGTTATTAAACAAAACCATTCAGTCATTAACAATATCAAAAATTTGTCTCAAAAAGAAGTCCTTGAAGCTCAATTTTTTGAAGAACTAGCACCATTAAGTATTTGGGTACTTGGAAGTGACTTAGCAAATAAATATGTACTTGAAATAGGTTGTGGTCCCGGTTTTTTAGGAAAGCAACTAGGATTAGTTGCTAAACAGTATGTGGGAATTGATTACTCTCAGTTAGCCCTTTCAATAGCTAGATTAGTATCTCCTGATAATTGCAATTATATTCATATGCAAGATTGGGAAAAAATACTTGGTTATGCAAACAGCATTGACACAATGGTAGGGCGATTTTTCTTTATCCATCAAAATTTTGATAATGCTTTATGGTTACTGAAAATTGCAAATATGCTACTTAAGCCGGGAGGGGTAGTTAGTGCAGACTTTTATCAGGCGAATCCAGATATCCCTCAAGGTGTGGTTTTTCCTGCTAAATCTCCATTATCTAAAAATTATCCTAGTTGTGGGTTTGAATACACGGAATCAGAAATTCAAGAATTAGCTTCAAAAACTGGTTTTAAAATAGCTAGTATACACCCATTGCCTTCGATGCAACGCCTTTTTGTTCGTTTTGAGAAATAAATAGATAGTAGTTTTAAAATATGAAGATTGTTATGCTTACGCCTGATTCATACATGATAGACAGGCGTATAATTTTAGAAGCGCAGACATTAATACAGGCAGGCCATAAAGTTATTCTATTAGCTGGGTTTGAAACTCCTCAAGAAGAACATTTTGAACAAGATAGTATTCAAATTCATCGATATTGCTATGATTGGGATGATGAAAGGTTAAAGAAGATTCGGGCAAAACTTCCTGCTAATGAACGTCTGCTTGGATTAGCGAATAAAATATATATGTTTTTAGCAAAGAGGTTTTTTGAAATCTCACCTTTTGACCGATTTATTATTGCTAAGGCTTTAGAGTTTGATGCTGATGTTTATCATATTCATGATTTACCTTGTCTGAAAGCAGGTTGGTATGCAGCGAAGGCACGTAATGTTCCATTAATATATGATGCTCATGAATTATATTACGCTCAATCCGTTTTGCCGCGCAAATTGCAAAAACAATATTTCGCACTAGAAAAGAAATATATCAAATATCCTCAAGTGGTTATTACTGTAAATTCATTTATAGCTGACTTAATGGCTAAACGCTATCAAATAAAAAAGCCGCAAGTCATTATGAATTGTACTGAAAAACCGAAAAATTTTTCACTAGAACAAGCAAGACAAAAATTACAAGAGAAAGGAAATATTCCTACTAATTATAAAATTATCCTTTACCAAGGATGGATATCGGCAGAAAGAAATATTGAAACTATTGTCGAAGGTGTTAAATGGTTTCCAAAAGATACTTGTTTAGCTATCATTGGTTATGGCAATTATGAAAGTACATTAAGAGAAATTGCAAAACAACAAGGTGTAGCAGACAAGGTGTTCTTTTTAGGACAAGTCCCCAGCGATGAGATGTTAAACTATTCTGCTGGTGCTGATGTTGGTGTAATTCCTTATCAAGCAATAGATGATAATCACCTATATTGTTCACCCAACAAATTCTTTGAATATGTTCTTGCTGGTGTTCCCATAATTGCGGAAGATTTACCTTTTTTCCGCTTAATGAACGAAAAGTATGGTATGGTGGAAACGACAAATATGGGTTCACCAGAAGCATTGGGCAAATTAATTTCTGATTTAATTAATGATACTTCACGATTATATAGTTTAAGAGAAAACTGTTACCATGCTAGTCAAGAATTAAATTGGGTGAAGGAAAGTGAAAAATTATTAACAATATATAATCAAGTTATAAATGAAAAAACGTAAAATAAAAAACAACCAAAAACTTTTTTTAGGAATTTTTATTGTTGCATTGATAAGCTGTCTGTTGTTTGCTTTGCCTCAAAAAAATCAATTGGGATTACAAAGTTTTTATGGCTCTTCTAATTTTTATGATAACATCTGGGAAAGTAATAAGCGGAAATTATTCAAAAACAATAATTTAAACGAAAATACTGATTTAATTAAAGTTGATTCGCTTGTAGAACCCTACATGGGTTGGAAAACTGAAGGTAAACCAGCACCCAATCCAACTAAAGTCGCAGCCAATGGATTGTATGCGATTTTAAATAAAAATATTATTGTTGCTAAAGCCCATGCACAGTGGCTTCAAGAGCATTCAGTTAATAATGATCAAGCTCTATTTTTTCCTTTCCAGTTTGATTTTGAACCTTATTATCCATTTGTTGTTAAAGCTCCATGGAACTCATGCCTAACTCAAGGCCTCGCACTTGGACTATTTACATATTTATATCAAGAAACCAGACAAAGAGAATATTTAGATACAGCCAATCAAATTTATAATTCTTATCTTGTTCCTATTGAAAAAGGTGGTTTTACTCTCTTTGAAAAAGAGGGTCTTTTTTTTGAAGAATATCCTACAAAAACACCAACAAGAGTTCTCAATGGCGCGGCTGTTGCTATGTTGGCACTGAATGACTACGCTTTAATTACAAATAATTATCAAGCTAGTCAAATGTTTAAAAGTAGTATTAAAAGGTTAGAAGCAATTATCCCTGAATACGAAACAAAAGATCCAACAACTGGAATAATCTCTAGTTTTTATAGTTTGGGTATACCTAGAAGTGAAATTCTTGGTAGATTTGTTGGGGAGGGAAATTTTTTACTTGATAAAATTAAATTAATAGGAACTAAAAATAAACAGGAAACAGTTATATCTACAGTTGATGTTGGCTCAAATCAAGATGCTAGTGTTGCAGAAAACTTTTATGTTTACATAGATCAAAAATTTATGAACTGGGGAGAATTGCAGCAAAAGCAAAACTATTATTTTCGTGAAGTCAATAGCAATCAGGGTGCTTACAATCATTCACCTTTTAAATTTGTTTTTAATTCCGAAACTAATTTTGATAATTATGCCATCGAAATTACTTATAAACCAATTGATAAGTATATAGATAGGCAGATAAGTTTACAATTATTTGATCAAATAGAATATTGGAAGCTTGGTAAAATTACGCACCAAGATAACAAGATTGCATCCAATATCTGGAAAACAGAAAGGTTTAATATTTCTAGTCAGTTTATTCAATCATGGTCTAGTAATAAAAATGATAAACCGCTCATTGATGATAAATATCTTGATGATAACCAAATATTAGTGAAGCTTCTTGGGACTTTAAGTGATTCTAAAATTTTACTCAATTATGCTGAGAGATGGCAAGAATCAAATCTGCTAGTACCTGCTCAATTTTTTAATAATTTCCCCCCTCCAATTCTGATTAACCAGAAAAAAGAACCAGTATTAGCCACTATTAATGGAGGACAAGAATCTAGATTTACGGAATATCCTAGCGTTATAAAAATTGGTGAAGAATATTTAATGTTTTACTCAGCTTATGGTGAAGATGAAAAATGGAGGATTTTCTTATCTAGCAGTAATGATGGTAATAATTTTGTAAGACGAGGGCTTGTGTTTGATGACCAAGAATTACCTCAAGATTGCCAAGGAAATAGGGCTTTTCCTTTTGTGGTTAAAAATCCTAAAAATGATACATACTTTATGTATTTTTCTTGTGCTAGTAAACCCAAACAACCTTATGATAAAATAATTTTAGCTTCATCTTTGGATGGATTTTCTTGGGAATATAAAGGTGTAATAGTTAAAGAAGGTGGTTTAGATCCATTTGTTGTTATACAAAACGATCAATATAGAATGTTTTATTCTATTGTAGAAAATGGTTATGTTAAAATTAAAGAGCTAATTTCCAGGGATGGTGTTAGATTCACAAATAATCAAATAGTTTTACAAAGTTCTGATATTCGTAGTTTTTATACTATCGGTGGTTTATTGTTTGATGCAAAACTTTGTTTATTTTTAGAAAGCAATGTTATTCCATCACAAAGGCATGAAACTGTGTTATATTGCGAACAAGGAAAAAATTCTTTTCACCCCACCACAAACAACCCAATAATAATTGATAAAGATTGGGAAAATAATTGGGATAATATCAAATATGGTTTTGATCTTTTTCAAGATGGGAATAAAGTATTTGTTTATTATAATGGTATCAGTAAGTTGAATGCAGAATCTGATGCCCATATAGGCAAAGCAGAACTAGATATATATAAACTAAAAGATTATAGTAGTAAATTAAAGTTAGATTAAGAAAAAACTTATATTAATATGGGATTGAGTTTTAGATATCGACAAACTTCTGAATTTTACCAAAAAACTCTTTTTGCCATAATTCTAAACATAATAAACCCCAAATTTTACGGCCAAATTCCCACTCATTCTCTAAACCTTTTAATACCTTTTTGTTATCAACAAAATCACGATTTAATGCTTGTTGAGATGAAAAAATATCAAATATAAAATCCTTAATGTCATCCTTCATCCATTGTACCAAAGGTACAGGAAACCCCATTTTATCCTGACGATTTGAAATAACAGATGGCAAACAAAAACTCATCGAATCTTTTAAAACTCGTTTCATTGTCCCATTAGTGAACTTAATATTGGCGGGAATAGTGGCTGCTAATTCAATTAAAGGATGATCTAAAAATGGGACTCTTGATTCTAAACCATGAGCCATACTTACCCTATCCTCAATCTGCAATAAAGCAGGCAATAAAGTTTTAAAATCAAAATGTGTCATACTATCAAAATAACATTGCTGACCCACATTTTCCGCTAAGAATATTTCCTGAAATGTCTCAAAAGGATTGTATCCGCGCAAAGCTTCCCAATTAATTTCATCGCCCAAAGATGGCGCACGATCAACTAACCGATAATATCTTCGGTCTAAACTTTCAAATAAGCCTTCTTGCCAAAACTGCTTCAGCATGGGTTTATAGTTTTTTAAAGCAGTTAAATTAGGAATGATAGATTCATAAGTAACAATAAACTTTCCTGAGTTCATTGTGCCATCAATAGCACCTTTAATACATTGCTCAAAATATGCTACTAAATAACGAGTATAACCCCCAAAAATTTCATCTGCACCCTGTCCACCTAAAACAACTTTACGATGGTTACTAGCCATCTTAGACACCATATATTGAGGAAATGAACCAGGCCCTGCTACAGGATAATCTAAATGATAAATAACTTTATGAATATTCTCGATAAAATCTGTAGCTGTAATATCTAGTTCATGTAACTCAAAGCCACTCTGTGCTGCTAATGCTCTGGCATATTTACTCTCATCATAGTGTTCACTCAAAGAAAATTTACCTGTAAATCCGATAAACTTGTCGTTAGTTTTTTTCTGGGAAAGAGAAGCGACTATACTTGAATCCAAACCTCCACTAACATAAGCCCCAACTGGTACATCACTACGCAGATGTAGTTCAACAGATTCTGATAAAAGAGATGCTATTTTTTCTTCAAAATATTTAGCTGTATGGTCAAAATCTATATTGTAATAAACTTCCCAATAACGCTGAACATTAACAATACCATTACTTACTCGCAGGGTATGTCCTGGTAGAACTTCGTTTATGCTTTTAAATAAAGTTTTACCTGCTAAACAAAATTGAAAGGTTAAATAGTCTTTAAAGCCTTCTACATCTATTTCAATATTTTTCAAGAAAGGTAACAAAGCTTTAGCTTCTGAGGCGAAGTACAATACTTTGTCAACCACAGTGTAGTATAAAGGCTTAATACCAAAACGATCTCTAGCACAAAATAAAACTTGATTTGATTCGTCCCAAATTGCAAAAGCAAACATTCCTCGCAGGTGGTTAACACAATCATTTCCCCACTTACGATAAGCGTGTAAAATTACTTCAGTATCTGAATTAGTAATAAAGTTTTTGATTCCTAATTCCTGCCTTAATTCCAGATAATTATAAATCTCTCCATTATAAGTAATCCAATTACCTGCGCGATCGCTCATTGGTTGACTACCAGTGTTTAAGTCTATAATACTCAAACGACGATGAGCAAAGCCAATATGTTGTGAGGGATGTTGCCAAACTCCTTCTCCATCTGGACCTCTATGGCTCTGTAATTCATTCATTAACGATAATCTGCGATTGAGATTAGGAATATGCTCTGATTCAAGATTAATAATACCTGCTATGCCACACATGAAAAAACCTTTTTATTTAAAATAAATTCTGCTAAATCAGTAACTAAACATGATCACTAAATACCTTTTTCATCCGGCTAAAAAACCAAAAACCTCCAATAAATAAAAATATTGACATACTAATTAAAGGGACTATAATTCTGGCTGGGGGCAGATGATTAAGCATCAATACTGATTGATATGAGATGATTATATAGTACAGAGGATTAATAGCTAAGAATGGACGCATTGCCTCTGGAACCATTGCTTCTGTATAGGCAATGGGACTTAGCATCATTAAGATTAATGTCAGGACAGCAACAAGATTTTGGATATCCCTGATATACACATTTAAACTTGAGAGAATCCAGATTAATCCCATAGAAAATGCCAGTTGGCAAATCCACACTAATATAAATAGTGGCGACAATATAGAAAGCTTACCAATTAGTAATAGTGCTACCAAAAGTAAGCCCATCCCAACTACTTGAGTTGCTTGACCAACTAAAACTGCTTTGACAGGAACTAACTCGATAGGAAATAAAGTATTTTTAATAAGATTAGAGCTAGCAACTACAGAAGGTACACCATAGCTTAACCCTTCGGAAAAGCCCAAAAATGGAATTAATCCACAAAAAATCAGTGCTACATATTCATTAGATCCCAGTGTAGGAAAGCGAACTTTGAAAATATATAAATAAACGATCGCATAAGTTCCTAAAAATAGTAGAGGATAAATAAATAGCCATAGCAATCCTAAGACTGAACCTGCATGGCGCGTTTTAATTTCATTAATAGTAGTTTGATACAGCATCGAACGATGCCGCCATAAAGTAGAAAGTGGAGGAGTAATAATTTCCGAGTAAAAAACCCGAAAAGAGTTAAGGAAGCTTTTTAGAAACCGGATATGAAACAGCTTATTAATCATTGTTGGCAAAAATTATAGATTAAAAGTACGAAAAGTTAATATTCTTCCGTACTTCTGTCACCTTATTTGGGGTTACTAAAAATTATCAGCTTCTACAGTGAAGGCTTTTTTGATAGTTGCTGTAACTCTCTCAATACTTAAAGAGTTGAGTTCTGGCCAAATTGGTAAACTTAACACTTGAGTAGCTAATAAATCGCTGACCAGATTTGCTGGATATTGCCCTTTGTAAACTGGTAGCTGGTCTTGGGGTACTGGGTAATAAATCATAGTGCTAATACCTTGGGCAGCTAAATATTTTTGCACTTGGTCACGTTTCCCATCTAAAATCCTAATAGTATACTGGTGAAATACATGACCGTCTGCTAGTTCTGGTGTCACCACATTGGGAACATCTGCTAATAGCTGGTTATAAGCTTTAGCTACAGCCCGTCTCCCTTCATTCCATTGATCAATGTAAGGTAATTTTACACGCAAAATTGCTGCTTGCAATGTATCTAGGCGGGAATTATAACCTAAAACTTCATTATGATACTTCTTTTTTGCCCCATGTACCCGCAACATTCGGGCTATTTCTGCAACTTGGTCATCATCAGTAACGACTAAGCCACCATCACCAAAAGCCCCCAAGTTTTTCGAGGGAAAGAAAGAATATGCTCCCACATTACCAATAGTGCCTGTATGTTTACCAGTACCGTAACGCGCACCAAAAGATTGGGCGCAGTCTTCAATGACTTTTAAATTATGTGCCTGGGCAATATCTAGAATCGCTGCCATCGCTGCTGGATTACCATACAGATGGACTGGCATGATCGCTTTAGTCTGGGGCGTAATTTTTTCTACTATCGCGGTGGGGTCAATATTAAAAGTCTTGGGGTCAATATCAACAAATTTTGGTTTTGCGCCCACGTTGCTAATTGATTCGGCTGTAGCAAAAAAGCTAAAGGGGGTAGTAATCACCTCGTCCCCTGCACCAATACCCAAAGCTCTTAGACCAATGACTAAAGCATCAGTACCAGAGTTAACAGCGATCGCATGGCGTACCTTGAGATAAGCAGCGACCTCTTGTTCAAAGAGCTTGACATCTGGCCCCATAATAAATTGACCAGACTCCAAAACACGATCTATCGCCTCTTGAATCTCTGTTTTGAGTGCATTGTATTGGGGTTTGAGGTCAAGGACAGGGATATTATTTTGGCTCATGAGACCCTTTTTACTTCTGTTTCTGAGATTTTTTGATATTTAGTGCCTGTGGAATCAACAGCATACCCATCAGCATCAAACTTTAGCACATCACCGTAAGCACTCATCCAACCAATAATTTGGGCTGGTACGCCTGCGACCATTGCATAAGCTGGGACATCTTTTGTCACCACTGCACCAGCAGCTACAAACGCACATTCATGCAAGGTGATACCACAAACAATCGTTGCATTTGCGCCAATACTACTGCCGCGCTTGACCAAAGTCTTCAAATAATCATTGCTGGTATTACGGGGGAACTCACAACGGGGTGTTTTGACGTTGGTAAATACCATGCTGGGGCCACAAAAAACGTAGTCTTCCAAAATCACCCCCTCATATAAGGAGACGTTATTTTGAATTTTGCAGTTATCGCCGATAACTACGTTATTAGCCACCAAAATATTTTGTCCGAAGGAACAATTTCTGCCAATCTTAGCTTTGCCTAAGATGTGACAAAAGTGCCAAATTTTAGTACCTTCGCCAACTTCCGCCCCTTCATCCACATAACTGGATTCATGCACAAAATAGTTAGCCATCTAAAGACTTTTGCGCCTCCTCTAAAATTTCTACTACTGCTACACCATTCCACCCATCAGAACGGGGTTTTTGACGAGTATTCACACATTCTAAGAAGTGTTGACACTCTATTTTCAAGGGTTCTGAGGCTGCTACTGCTACAATTTCGTTGCCGTGGTCTTGATGGTTTAAGCTGGTGTCGATGTATTTATGGTGGATTGTTACCGTTTGTTGGACTTCATCGTAAACCAGCATTTGCTTTTGGGCAATGACTACTGTACTACGCTGGATTAACGGCCAATACCAAGAACAATTGATCTGGGCTGATTGACCACTCTGGAAGCGGAGGTCTGCCTGGACGTAATCTGCAATGTTTGGTTGTAAGATAGCTTTGCCGTGGGCTTGGACTTGCTGTAGTTTAGGGTTGCCCAAGAGGTCTAGCACAACTGAAACATCATGAGGTGCAAATGACCACCAGACGTTTTCTTCTGTGCGTACTTTGCCTAACTTTAACCTTTGGGTGGCGACGTGTAGCACTTGGCCAGCTTCACCACTAGCTAGATAATCCCGCATCCAGGCGATCGCCGGTTGATATAACAACAGATGACCTACCATCAGAATCCGCCCTTGCTGGTCTGCATATTCAGCCAGCGATCGCGCCTCATCAGTGCGGAGAGTCATCGGTTTTTCCACAAACACATCCTTATCTGCTGCCAAGGCTGCCATTGCTAATTCATAATGACTAGGTGCAGGCGTTGCCAATACTATAGCTGCTACATCAGTTTTGAGAGCTGATTGAAAATCTTCATAGGTGGCAATATCTGGGTATGTTGTGGCGATCGCTTCCCGCAATCCCGGATGAGCTTCAGCAACACCTGCCAATGCCCCTAAACTGTGGAAATTACGCACTAGGTTTTTGCCCCAGTTCCCCGCCCCGACGACAATTACTTGTTTTTCTATCAAATCCTTTACCACTTACCCATACTACAACAAAGTTACTTTATCGTGGTTGCAATCGAGATGGCGTGTCACCCCTCTTGTATCTAGAACTGATTTAGCTTTGGCTACCAAATTGACGTAATCAATTTGACTATGATCCGTGGCAATAATGACTAAATCAGCCGATGTAATTGTCTCATCTATTAGTGGCAAACTAGAGAAAGTTTTGCCTGCTACTTCAATTTCTGGTACGTAGGGGTCATGATAAGTAACCGTCATTTTATCTTCTAATAGATAGTTAATTACCATAATTGCAGGTGATTCTCGCCAGTCCCCAAGGTCTTTTTTATAGGCTGTACCAATGACTAATACCTGAGATTTGGCTGGAGCTAAACCCAACTCATTTAAAGCTCTCCTGGCTTTTTCTCTGACAAATATGGGCATAGAACGATTTATTTCTCCAGCCAAAGCGATGAAGTGGGTGTTGAAATTGACTTCTTTGGCTTTCCATTCTAGGTAATGGGGGTCGATAGGGATACAATGACCACCTACCCCTGGGCCTGGATAAAAAGGCATAATCCCAAAAGGTTTAGTATTGGCTGCATCTAAAACTTCCCAGACATTTAAACCAATGCGATCGCACAATAAAGCTAATTCATTCACCAAAGCAATATTCACTGCCCTAAATGTATTTTCAAATACCTTCACTAGTTCTGCTGCTTTGGCACTATTTACGGGTACTACGTGGTCAATTGTTTGCTGATAGAATAACATTGCCACTTCCAACGAAGCTGGATCAGATGCACCCACTACCTTGTTAGTATTTTTTGTGGTGTAGCGTTTATTACCTGGATCTACCCGTTCTGGAGAATGGGCGAGAAAGAAATCTTTACCCTGCTTGAGACCGCTAATCTGTTCCAATACAGGACGCATTACCTCATCTGTAGTTCCTGGATAGGTGGTAGACTCCAAGGTCACTAACTGTCCTGGGCGTAACTGTTGGGCGATCGCATAGGTAACACTTTCTATGTAACTCAGATTTGGGGTTAAATTCTTAGTCAACGGCGTGGGGACACAAATTACAATCACGTCCATATCCGTGACTCGCTCAAAACCCAAAACAGCTTTGAGTTTGCCACTACTAACAACTTCTTTTAAATCTTCATCTTTAATATCTGTGATGTAATTATCAGCCATGTTTACTCGATCAGCTCTTTGGGGATTTTGCTCAATGCCCAAAACCTGATAACCAACTTTGGCTTTTTCCACGGCAAATGGTAGACCTACATATCCTAGACCGACAACACCAATAATAGCTGTATGCGCCTTGATTTTTTCTTGTAAATCAACCAGAATTTGAGGTTTGTCAATCATAGTTGTCTAATAGCTTGTTATAGAAAAAAATAATGTTTTTATCTTTTGGGATAACCACGTTTTTACCATTACGCAAGATTAATGGCTAATATATGGCTTGGTCGAAGTTGTGAAATAAATTATGACATCAATATCAAATTCACAGGAAGATGTAGTTAACTGTAATAGTTTATCAGTCTTGGGACACTAGCTATATATATGTGTATAAAGGTATGAAGTGTGTAGTTTTAATTACAGGCCACTATTGGCACTCTCAACGGAAAGCCGGGTTTCACTGGTTAGCTGATGCCTTTTGGCGAAAAGGTTGGGAAGTTGTTTTTCTGACAGCTCCTATCAGTTGGCTTTCGGTGATCCGCAGAGATTACCGTCTAGCTTATCCTGTAATACAAGAGGCTAATAAACTCCTACCAGTGCAACCAAAACTATGGAGCTATGTTTGGTTTACACTTTGGCATCCAGCTAATTTACGCTGGAATTTCCTGAATTATCTCAGTCGTGGGTTGTTCCAGCTTTATAGCAAATTGCCATTAGGAATAGTGGAAGCTGAAATTCGTCGTGCTGACGTGCTTATTTTTGAAAGCACACCCGCTTTACTCTTATTTCAAAGATGTAAAAATCTGAATCCCAAAGCTCAGTTTATCTATAGAGTTTCGGATGATTTAAGGTTATTACGCAATCACCCAGTTGTTTTAGAAACAGAAAAGCAGATTGTTGCTCAATTTGATTTAGTTAGTGTCCCTAGTCGAAACATCTATCAATTGTTTGCCGGATTATCTAACTTAAAATTAGACCTACATGGGATTCGTAAAGACCTTTTTCAAAACAATTATCCTAATCCTTATCCATCTAAAGATGCGGCAGATACGCCAAATCTCATCTTTGTAGGTAACTCACATTTTGATTATGACTTTCTAGAACAAGCCAGCCAGCTATTTCCAAATTGGCGATTTCACATCATCGGTCCAATTGCCAACTTACCTCAAAAGCCCAACATCATTACCTACGGAGAGTTACCTTTTTTAGAGACGATTCCTTATATCAAATATGCAGATATTGCTCTGCAAATTCGTGCATACAGTCCAGGTATCGAATCTTTAACTGATAGTCTAAAAGTAATTCAATATACTTACTGCCAATTGCCTATAATTGCTCCAAGGTATTTATCATCTTCTCGTCCTCATGTTTTTTACTATCAGCTAGGTGATGCTAGCAGTATTCAGCAAGCTTTAATTGCAGCACAGAATTATGATCGATCTCAAATTGCAACTAATGACATTTATTCTTGGGACGAATTAGTGTCAAAGTGGGTACAAATTTTGCAATAAATCAGCTATCAAGGTTGAGAAAAGATTCGTTAAGCTAACTGATCAAGTCTGGATCAATTCCTTGAGAGCGCAAATACTCTGCCAGTCTATCAGCCCGTTGGCGTTCCTGTTCAGCACGTTGGTGTTCTTGTTCAGCCCGTTGATGTTCTTTTTCAGCCCGTTGGCGTTCTTTTTCAGCCCGTTGGCGTTCCTGTTCAGTCCGTTGGCGTTCTTGTTCAGCCCGTTGACGTTCCTGTTCTACTTTCTCATTGAATGTTGGCAGCCAACCTGCTGTATTATACCAACGCAACCATAAACCACTTGTTTGCTGATAAATACCCTGCCAAAGACCTAAACCTAGTTCTAACTCTTCCAACCAAAATCGCTTTTCTACTAAAGGTATAGCCTCATAACGAGTACCATTGAGTCGAAACGCCCGCAAATTATTTTCGTAGCGGTCATAGACAACGTAGTAGGGAACGCGCAAAATCCGTTCATAAACTTCCCACTTGGTTGGAGGTTTATTTACTTCTCGTAGTGTTTGCCCTAAATCTTCCTGTTCTGTACCTGGGGAGAGTAATTCAACTACTAAAAATGGAGCAACCCCCTCTTGCCAAATAACGTAACTTAAACGTAAGTCTTGCTGTTGATTAGCATTTGGTACTCCCAAAACCATGTACCAATCAGGACGCTTGTACCACAAAGTATGGCGGGGGTCATAGTAAAGGTTTAAGTCGCTAGCAAGTAGAATTTCCTCCGATGAATAGTTAGGAGGTTGACAAGTCTCAGTGAGCAAATCTGCCTGTATACAATGAAATTCGTCTGGCAAGCCTGATTCCCCTACTAATTCACTGGGTAAATCATACATCGTTGGCATAGTTTCTTGTGGCGGACGAGGTGGATTAGTTTGATACATGATTGCTACCTCAACGATATTAAATGCCAGTTTTACCTTAACTCAAACTATCTGGGTCAACGCCTAGAGAACGCAAATATTCTACCAAACGATGCGATCGCTCCTGTTCTTGTTGCAATCTTAATTCAGTACCCGATACCTGTTGTTGTGCTTCAGATAATTGTTGCTGTACCTCAGATAACTGTTGTTGTGTTTCAGATGCTTGCTGTTGTATTGCTATAGCAACTTCTTCTGGTGTTGGTACTAAATCGCCGTCAGCAGTAAAGTAACGAAGTTTACTATTTTCTACACCCAAATACAGACCAAGTACCTCACTCCAACGCCAGCCACGCTCATCAGCTAGGATTTCTTGATATCTATTGCCTATCAACTCAAAACCAGCAAATTCTAAATTTTCCGGCGAAAACCAAAAATATTCCGGTGTGTGAAATCGATTTTCATAGAGGCTTTTCTTCAAATTCCGGTCAATATCAGCCGTACTCTCAGATAGTAATTCAATAATCAAATCTGGATAACGCCCATCTTCTTCCCAAACTACCCAGGAATTGCGGGGACGTTTTTCGGTGTCCTTGACTAAAAAGAAATCTGGTCCACGGAAATCTCGATTTCGCAACTGCTGACGGCTAAAGTATATTGTCAGATTTGCACCGATGAAATAGTCATTTTGATCGCGCCACAGCCATTCTAAACAAGTGACTAATAGCAATAGCTGCATATAATGCAACGAAGTTTCCATTTCTGGCTCATCACTTAATAACCGAGTTGCATCGGGCATTTGTTGTTCTAGCTGTTGCGCTGTGACAAACATGGTTTTATACCTGATTGCGTATTGATTTAATTTTAAGCTAGTATCTGTCTCCAGTACCCAGTCCCCAGTCCCCAAATCCTATAACCGATGAGTACCAGATTCAGCTAAACTGATTGTTGGTTTATTGCGTTTTATGTCGGCATGGAAATCGGACAAAAAGTTAAGGTATTTCGTTTGCGCGATCGCGTTTCTGCTCCCATTGCTCAGAAACTAGGTAAAGTTGGTATTATCGAAGGCTACAAAGTCACTGATGGTCAGGGCATTGGTGTAGTGGTGAAGTTTGACGATAATAGTTCCACTTGGTTTTTTGATGATGAAATCAAGCCAGTGTAATCATAGCCACTCCAGGTAGAAGCTAAGGTTATTTGTCTAGTGCTAAGTTGGAGTTGAAAAGACCGGCGGTTATTGGAAATCAAGATAATGTCCCAGATATTGACATTTTTGGGCGAAAGCAGCATTGCTCGTACCAAAATAGCGATCGCTGCTGCTAAGTCATTGGCGAGTCAAGGTAAACGGGTACTTTTAGCAGGATTGGCAGAACCAGTATTATCAATCCTGTTAGATCAACCCTTGACACCTGACCCCCAAGAAATTGCACCCAATCTAGAAGTAGTACAGTTTCAAGCATCTGTACTACTAGAACGCAATTGGGATGAAGTGAAAAAACTTGAGGCGCAATACCTCAGAACACCTATCATCAAAGATGTCTACGGTCAAGAACTGGTAGTATTACCAGGCATGGACAATGCCCTTGCCCTCAATGCTATCCGTGAATATGATTCCAGTGGTAAGTATGATGCCATTATCTACAACGGCACAGGTGACTCATCTACCTTGCGGATGTTGGGTTTACCAGAGTCTTTAAGTTGGTATATCCGCCGATTTCGGCAGTTAGTAGTCAACTCTGACTTAGGTAAGAGTATTGCAGAATCACCGTTGGTTCAACCGCTAATTAGCAGCTTTTTTAACTTCAACTGGACAGCAGATAACTTTGCTCACCCTACCAATCAAGTTAATAATTTCCTAGATAAGGGAAAAGCAGCTCTAGCTGACCCCCAGCGCGTAGCCGCTTTTTTAGTGACTACAGGAGATCCCTTAGAAGTAGCAAGCGGCCGTTATTTGTGGGGAAGCTCGCAACAAGTCGGTTTAACAATTGGTGGTGTCATCCAAATTTCTGCCCAGGGAAACACCGACTTATCAGAAGAATTCGCACCCTTGAAGGTAAGTGTTGTTCCTGACTTGACAAATGGTAATTGGCAACCATTAATAGATGCTCTACCTAATTTTGTTGAGCAAGCAGTACAAGCCCCCAACCCAATTACAATCGATGTCCACAACCTCCAAGTACGCTTGTTTTTGCCTGGATTTGATAAAAAACAGGTCAAACTCACCCAATATGGGCCAGAAGTCACTGTAGAAGCAGGCGACCAAAGGCGGAATATCTTCCTACCACCGGCACTGAGTGGCAGACCAATCACTGGGGCTAAGTTTCAAAATAATTATTTGATCATTTCTTTTTAGGATTGGGAACTGGGGCATAGGGTATAGGGCATATAGAAATTATCAATGCCCCATTCTCAATTCCCAATTCCCAATTCCCAAATTCATAATTAATTCTTATGTCAGAACTCACTCCCATTACTCCCGATTCTAATTCTGAAGCAAGCGATCGCACTGCTAAAACCCGGCAGTTACTGGGGATGAAAGGTGCAGCACCAGGGGAAACCTCGATTTGGAAAATTCGCCTGCAATTGATGAAGCCGATTACCTGGATTCCCTTAATTTGGGGTGTAGTCTGTGGTGCGGCTTCTTCTGGTAACTACACTTGGACTTTAGAAAATGTCTTAAAAGCAGCAGCTTGTATGTTGCTGTCTGGGCCTTTACTGACGGGTTATACTCAGACCCTAAATGATTTTTACGATCGCGAAATTGATGCCATCAATGAACCATATCGCCCCATCCCTTCGGGCGCAATTTCCGTACCCCAGGTAGTTAGCCAGATTATCTTCTTATTTATTGCTGGCATTTCCCTGTCCTTTGTACTGGATTTATGGGCAGGGCATGAATTTCCCAATGTCACAGTTTTAGCGATATTTGGTTCTTTTATTGCCTTTATCTACTCTGCACCACCTCTGAAGCTGAAACAAAACGGCTGGTTGGGTAACTACGCCTTGGGTGCTAGCTACATCGCCTTACCTTGGTGGGCTGGTCATGCTTTATTTGGTGAACTCAACTGGAAAATCATCGTTATTACCTTGATTTACAGCTGGGCAGGATTAGGAATTGCCATCGTCAACGATTTTAAGAGTGTAGAAGGCGATCGCCAACTCGGTCTACAATCGTTACCTGTAATGTTCGGTATCGATAAGGCCGCCTGGATTTGTGTGGTGATGATTGATGTCTTTCAAGGCTTGATAGCTGCTTATCTGGTAAGTATCCACGAAAATTTGTATGCAGCGATTTTGGTACTGTTAATCATTCCTCAAATCACCTTCCAGGATATGTACTTTCTGCGCGACCCCTTAAAGAATGATGTGAAATACCAAGCCAGCGCACAACCATTCTTGGTTTTAGGAATGCTGGTAGCTGGTTTAGCATTAGGTCACGCTGGGATTTAAAGGTGATAGGTGACAGGTGATAGGTGACAGGTGACAAGTGACAGGTGATAGGTGACAGGTGACAAGTGACAGGTGACAGGTGATAGGTGACAGGAAAGAAGCACAGGGGCAGAGGAGATTTTACACCCAGGACTTACGCAAAAAGTCTCTCAAACCCTTATTTATCCATGTTCTCTGCGTCTCTGTGGTATGCGCTACGCGCACGCTACGCGTTAGCGGAGCTTTCGCTTTAGCGATACGTTATTCCGTAAATTGTGCGTAAGTCCTAACACCAATGCCAAATACCCAATGTCCCATTCCCCAGTCCCCATGAATTTATACTTCTGTAGCGAGAAGTTAAGTTGAAGGAGTTAGGAGTTAATATACTTCTAGCTCTTCATTTTTATCAGAAATTGCCGTGCTGGAATTGATAGTTTTACTAATCAGAGGCATCCAACCATTTTTAGTACCCATTTGCTTTGTTGTTGCTTGGATGCTCATTTCTCTTGTTGTTTGGAGTCTATGGACAGCTGCACGAGACAGTATCACCACAGCCAAACAAATGCACCAAATACCCTGTACAGGTTGTCAATTTTTCACCGATGACTACCGCCTCAAATGCACTGTCCACCCATCTATAGCCAATACAGAAGAGGCGATTCATTGTTGTGATTTTCAACCGAAGACAAATCCTTATTTGTACTAGGGAACAGGTGACAGGGGACAGGGGACAGGTGAAAAGAAAGCAGGGGGAGCAGGGGGAGCAGGGGGAGCAGGGGAAGTAGGGGGAGAAAAATACAATGCCCAATAATGCCTACTCACTACTCACTACTCCCTACTCAGCACTCAGCACTCAGCACTCTTAACTAATTTCCAACAATACCTTTAAAACCCCTCGGCGTTGGGCTTGTGCAAAAGCCTCTAGTGCTTCGTTGAGGGGGTAGCTGGCATGAATTAGCGGTTTTACGTCTACTTTCTCTGCTGCTAATAAATCCAATGCTGCTGGAAAAGGGCCACAACGAGAACCGATAAGAGTGATTTCATCTACTACTAAAGCAGAAGCATCGAAGCTGAGGTTGCCTGCATAGGTACTTTTGAGTATAAGAGTACCACGAGGACGTAGGGCGCGACGAGCGATCGCAAATCCTTCTGGATTACCAGTACATTCTACGGAAATATCAAAAGTTCTATCTTTTACAACATCAACGAAACCAGTTTTTATTCCCCGCGCCTCTAAATTAGCGAGTTTGTCTTGGTGACGACCGACCACTAATAGTTGACAACCAGTTAAAGCCAATGTTTGCGCTACTAACTGCCCTAGTTTGCCATCTCCCACTACTAGAACGCGGTCATCTGCACATATCGTCACCTGCTGCTGAATTTCTAGTGCAGCTGCTAAAGGTTCGGTAAAAGTGGCAGTGTCTGTTGATACATTTTCGGGTACGGGATGAAGATTTTCTATTGGTAAACAAAGATAGTCAGCAAATGCGCCGTGACGATTGACGATACCCAATACTGTACGGTTTTCGCAGTGGGTTGGTTGTCCCCGACGACAGAAACGGCAATGACCACAAACAGCATTAATTTCACCGACTACGCGCTGATTGACAAGATGTTTTGGCCCTTGTTCTACCAAACCGACAAATTCGTGTCCTAAAACGCCTGTATAGGGGTAGTAACCTCTCAGTAATTCTAAATCAGTATTGCAAATTCCTGCGCGTAAAACACGCACAAGGGCTTCCCCTGCTGGTGGTTCAGGAATCGGAATATCTGTACGCAGTTGTAATTGGTTATTTTCCAGCCAGAGTCCTTTCATGATCTTTTTCTAGTCAAATACTCACAGGCATTTTAACCGCAATGCAAGTAGCTGGACATAGGGAGGTTTAGACCAAAGGCTAGATAAGAGACATTTTCATCTCTGTAGTTGTTTAAATATTTTTCTAGAAGGAAAATGCTGATTACCCAGTCAGCTATAACTATTTCTGACAAAAAGAACTAAAAGCACTTCAATTTTCCACCTCAGATGGACTGGGGAATTTGACCTCAACCTTACTTAACCAAATTATTAGGTCATTGGAATGAACTGCAATCTCACTACCTAAGGTTTTGATATATAAAAGCCCATCGCTAATAATTAAGTCTCTGATGGGATACCATGAATTACGTGTACGGATCAGCAAATCCAAAGGAATCCCTAACTGTAAACTATTTTTGCGATATTTCCACCAAGCCCGCCACAGATTCACTGATTTTGTACAGTGCATATGATATCCTTGGGGCAAAGGACAGTATTTATACTGGTAGCAATGGCGTTCATCTATTTCCCCTGTGAGGATATAGTTGTAATCTGCCAAGGCCTCGTTCATTAATTCCCAGTAAGATGAAGTTGATTTAATTGAGAATTCCAGTGTTTTCTGCGTAATTTCGGCAGTAGCAATCACACCTTCAGCTTTGGCTATGACTTGGTTACTTTTATAGGCGGTCTGTGCCTGTAAAGAAGCGTTGGCTAACAAAACTTCTTTCTTTTGGATAGATTGATCAACAAACTCTTTTAATAAATCTAAGTTAGATAACATGGCTGTTCTATATTCAATGCACCATTTTTACTTAAGCTATAGCTCATTGTCAGTAAGCAATTACCGTAATATCACCATTACTAAATCATCACTGTAATTCTGATTATACCCAAACCCTATTTTAAATTTGTAAATATACGGTGAACTATTTTGATTCTTCAAATTTGTCCATTACGGGTAGTAAAGTTTTCATGAACAACTCTTCTATACATTGATTTGAAATATTCCATGAACTATTGATAATTGATTAGATAAAAAAATAAAGCTTTTATATTGACTTAGTATAAATACTGGAAATATTTACATTGCAGTAACAATCAAGCAGATAATAGAGCGATTCCTATCATCATCATCATCTACTCAAAAAGTTCAAATATGTTTTGAAAAAGGTAGTGGGTGTCAGCATTAATTAAGTTACTATTGACAGTCAAAAATACACAGTCAATAACTAGTGATGTCATTAGTTATTGACACCATCTAATTACATATACGTGGTAAAGCTATAACATCCTGAAAAAATACCCAAGTCATCTGTAAAATTTTTGGCGTTAGGCGACTTGAGTTAATGAGGAGTGGATGGTATTGAGGAAGACAGAGGTTATAACCGTATTTCCTGGTTCCAATCCTCAAAATCTTCTTTCCTTTCTGGGAAACTTTCTGTCATCTAGTTAGATTCAAGTATTTTCTCTTATTTCAAGCCTCTAAAGGAAGAAATAACCAGGGCGGCCGCATCATGTCAACAAGCAACATCTATTGAGAATATACTTAAAAACAATGTCATTAGTCCTTGCTTATTGCGAAAATATTTGGCGATTACTTGGGGCTTAAAAAATAATCAAACGCGAAATCCTCATTTTTTCATTGGTTTTTAACCTTCGTTGTGATCAAGAGTAATTTAGATGCGTTTGCCCTGAAGAAATAACTATCAGCCTATACTATGCTCTCTAGGGGCAGGAAAAAATCATCACGAATATGCAGCTACTCCTCTTTAATCGGTTGACCATCAAATCCAAGCTTATTATCATCATCCTTTTTGCCAGTATTAGCTCGATTTTGATCATCGCCTATCTAGGGTTGCAGATGGGCAAGCGATCGCTAACTCAGTCTGTTTCTAACCAACTTACAAGTGTTCGCGCTGCTAAGTCCGACGAAATCAAAACTTACTTGCAAACTCTACGCAACCACCTGAAAACCCTGTGTGAAGACCGGATGGTTATTGCCGCGATGGTAGATTTGCATCAAGGATTTCAGGAATTGAATCAGAAATCAATTCCGCCACAGTGGGAGCAATCTTTGCAAAATTATTATGAAAAGGAATTCTTTCCCAGGATTTCTGACAATGTTTCTGGAGAACTCCGTTTTAGCAACTACAGTCCTGTCAGCCAAGCTGCTAAATATCTCCAGCATTACTACGTTGCTGGTAATGTCTATCCTGTGGAACAAAAAGCTCAACTTTTAGATGCTGGTGATGGTAGTGCATACAGTCGTTTCCATGCTCAATATCAACCTTTATTTCAAAATCTAGTCCAGAGCATGGGCTACAGCAATTTATTACTAATCGATCATAATACAGGCGATATTATCTACTCAATCCGTAAAGAACCAGACTACGGCACTAACCTCAATACTGGCCCCTACCGCACCAGTCACCTAGCCAAGTTAGTAGCAACTGTGCGTCAAAGTTTCGATCCTAGAACAACTCAAATTACGGATTTTGAAGCTTATCGACCAGTGTATGGTTCTCAAGTGGCATTTATCGCTGGCCCCATTTATGACGGTTCTAAGCTGGTGGGAATTTTAGCGGTGCAACTATCTGTGGCGGAAATTAACCGTATCATGACCAGTAACCAAAACTGGATGAATGAGGGTTTGGGAAAGTCTGGAGAAGCTTATTTAGTCAGTTCAGATTATCGGATGCGATTGCGCTCAAGATTTGCACTCGCAGATAAACAAAACAAAATCCAGACTCTAGAAACAGAAGGCGCACGAAAAGCCTTGGCAGGTGAAACTGGTACAGGCATTTTCAAAGATTATCGTGGGATCTCGGCACTCACTGCTTATGCTCCTTTGAAGATTGGCGATCTGAATTGGGCAATATTGGCACAGATGGACACAGCCGAAGTCTTGACTCCCATCAACAATCTACAGTTGTGGCTGTTGAGTACCAGCACAATTTTAATTGTCATGTTCACATTTTTGAGCATCATTGTTTCTCATTTTGTGAATCGCCCCATCGCAGCCATCAAAGAGGGAATTCAACAACTGCAAGCTGGAAATTACGACACCACAGTTGATATTAATGCTGATGATGAATTTGGGGAGTTAGGACGGGCATTTAATGCAATGGTGATTAGTTTGGGCGAAAAATTAGCAGAAATAGAGCAAAAAAATCGAGAAAACGAAGCTCTCATGCTCAATATTGTGCCTTTCACCATTGCCCAGCGTCTTAAGCAAGGTGAATTGCTAATTGCTGACCATGTAAAACAAGTCACCATTTTATATGCCCGTGTGGTTGGGATTGCCGAACTTAGTCAACGACTTCCACCAGCAGAAGTCGCCCAGTTGTTGACTCACTTATTCCATGAATTTGATGAGGCGGCAGAACGCTTTGGGCTGGAGCGTAAAAGCACTATTGATACTGACTACATGGCTGTCTGCGGACTGACGATACCCAGACTAGATCATGTTAAACGCACCGTTGATTTTGGGGTAGAAATGTTAAATATCCTGCATCGGATGGAGTTGAGAAAAGATTTAGTTTTAGGGTTGAGAACTGGTATTCATACTGGTTCGGTAACGGCTGGAATCATAGGTACTAAGAATTTTGGTTACAACATTTGGGGAGAATCGGTTTACCTAAACTCCGAGAGAATGCTCCCGCCACACCGGAACGGTTGGCGGTGAGAT
>NZ_CAWUDL010000060.1:0-42852 GCF_963920945.1 Anabaena sp. CCY 9402-a | reverse complement strand
CCACTCACTTTTTTTATTCTTAATACTGCTTAATCCTTAACCGAGAAGTATTGCGACACCCTCGATAGGGATTTGCACCTCGTTAACATTATCTTGAGGTTCGAGTTTTCCTTGGGCTGGAACTGCTTGTTCGATTTTGGAGACACTAGCCCAAGCGACTGCTGCAATTGAGACAAACATCAATGTCCATAATATCCCCCGTGACCACCCAGAGGATTGTTTGAGCATCAGGGGATGTTCAAAGGAGGATGCAGCAGGATTTGGTGTTTTAGGTGGTGTGGGAGTAATATTCGTATCCTGTGTTATCGTTGTCAGGCGACCGTTGTTAGAACTCATAGTATTTGGGGATTGGGGACAAATCAATTCAAAATTCAAAATGACGCTCGATGACTCGCTAACGCTGCGCTAACAAAATTCAAAATTAAAGAATTACTTACTCACACCACTACAGCTTCTTGCTGGCGGTATAAACAGTAGTAAAGACCTCTGAGAGCCATTAATTCGTCATGTGTACCTTGCTCGGCGATTCTGCCTTGTTCCATCATTAAGATAATGTCAGCGTGGCGAATAGTACCTAAACGATGGGTGATGAAGAAGACTGTTCGCCCTTCTAGTGCTTGTTGGAGATTTTGACAGACTTGGCGTTCGCTGTTGTAGTCTAAGGCACTGGTGGCTTCATCCATAATCAGGAGGCGGGGATTTTGCAGGACTGTACGAGCGATCGCAATTCTTTGTCTTTGTCCTCCAGAAAGTGCCGATCCTCTTTCCCCAACACGGGTGTTATATCCCATCGGTAGGCTCATGATGAACTCATGGGCGTAGGCGATTTTGGCGGCGTTGATGATTTCTTCTGGTGTGGCTTCGGGGTTATTTAAGGCAATGTTTTCTTGAACTGTGGTATCAAATAACAGAGTATCTTGTAATACCATGCCGATTTGTCGCCGCAGGGAATACAGTTCAACTTTGTGGATGTCGTAACCGTCGATGAGAATACGCCCAGCTTCGGGATCGTAGAGACGGGTTAAGAGTTTGGTGAGGGTGCTTTTACCTGCACCACTTTGTCCGACTACACCGACAAATTTACCAGGGGGAATATTTAAACTAATGTTGTCTAGTTGGGGGGTGGGGCTATGGGTGAAGCGGAAGGTGATATGGTCGTATTTAACTGCTCCTTGAATACCTGGTAAGGGTATATCTTGACGCACTGATTCTTCTTGAGGTGTGTCTAAAATATCACTTAATCTTTCCAGTGATAAGGCTGTTTCTTGGAAGTTTTGCCACAGTTGTACTAGCCGTAGTAGGGGGCTTGTGGTGTAACCGGCGATGATGCGGAAGGCGATTAATTGACCGAGGGTGAGTGTTCCTTGTAATACTAAAAATGCGCCCACCCAGAGGAGTAATAACCCTGAGAGTTGGTTCAGAAATTTACTGATAGAACCTGCTGTAGTGGAGGTGAGAGCATTTTTGAAACTATCAGCTACATAACGAGCATAACGGTCTTGCCATTGCCAACGCGATCGCGTTGGCAATGACTGTTTGAATCCCAGAAACTACTTCGACTAAATAAGATTGGGTTTGGGCGTTGCGTTCGGCGCGGGTGCGGGTTTGTTGGCGGATGACGGGGGCGACAATTACACCTAACAGGGCAAATAGGGGAACTGTGGCTAAGGCGACGAAGGTCAATAGCCAACTGTAGTACAGCATGACGACGATGTAAATCACGGAAAATATCGCGTCTAGGACTACTGTTAAGGCTGTACCTGTAAGGAATTGGCGGATATTCTCTAGTTCGTTAATGCGTGTGGAAAGTTCACCAACGGGACGCTTTTCAAAGTAACCCAGGGGTAGCCGCAACAGATGGTTAATGACTTCTGACCCCAAGGCCATGTCTATGCGGTTGGTGGTTTCTACGAATAAATTAGTCCGTAGGGTGGTGAGGACAGCTTCAAATAGGGCTGTAGCAACTAACAATGTCCCCAACACATTCAAGGTAGCAGGGGAGTTTTGAATTAGGACTTTATCAATAATTACCTGGGTAATTAGGGGATTCGCCAAGCCGAACAATTGGACAAAGAAGGAGGAAATTAATACCTCACTCAAGACGCGGCGATACTGGGAAACGAAGGGTAAAAACCAACTTAAGCCGAAGCGTTTACGGGGGGTTTCCTTTGTTGGTTGGAGGAGAAGAATTTCGCCTTGTTCTCCCCAAGTTTCAATGAAGGCTTTGGGTTTGTGGCGTTGTATTCCCTTTCCTGGGACACCTAACACCAGTTCGCTATCGGTAGCTTTGTAGAGGATAGCAAAGCGATTTTGCCATTGCAGTATGACTGGGGTTTGCAAGCGACTGACAGCAATGGCGGGAACTACGGCTAATTGCGCCCGTAAACCCAACATTTCGGCTAAAGAACCGCATAATTGTAAGGAAACACTACCTAATCTTTGTTGCTGATTCTGCAATACCCGGCGGATGACATCACGACGGAAAGGCATATTCCAATACTGGCTCAACATCTGGAAGCAAGCTAGAGTTTCATTTAATACTCCTTTTCCACCGACGTAAGGATATTTACCCTGTCTATCTTTGGATTCTAGGGCTGGGGGTTGTTCTGAGGCATAGGGGATATCGTCTGTGATTGTTTCTGGTTCTATTTCTGTGGGTGTGGGTTGGAAAGATACCGGGGGAATGCCGATTAACCTCGCTATACCGCTTTCTACCTTGAGATTTTGCTTCTCTGGGGATGGCTCTAAGCGATCGCCTATGGCAAAATTAGTATTACCACTACTTAACAACCAAAGCCGATGGGGATCTAATTGGCTAAGGGCTGTTTTCCCTTTGGAAAGATTCAAAACGACAGTTTGGGGAAGAATTTGCTGGACTAAATCTGTCAGTTCAACTTCCCCCAAGGCGCGGCGTTGAACTTCTAAACTCAGTAAATCAAATAACTCTGAGGTAGCACAGTGTTTAGTTAGGGCATCATTAAAGGCTTTTTCTTTTTTTAATAAAGGCTGAAAAATAACAGATGGGATAGTTAAACATACTTTTCCGTAGAGGCGATCGCAGTTTCACAACCCACGCCCCTAAGCAAACTTACCCAACCCAGAATCGCCCCTGGTTGGAGTAATTCTATAGTATCGGGAACAGCCGAATTGTAGCTATAGCCAATTAGCCGCGCTTGTCCTTCATAGATAATTGCTACATGAGCCGGCATTGTTTCTTTAACAACTATTGTTTGTCCCATCCGGTAGCGCAATAGTTGTGCTTTCTGTGTCAATTGCTCAATAGCAGAGGTAGATAGAAGGTTGAAAGGCGGCGTTATCGTCAGGAAATCAGAAATTGAGGGGATCGAAGTAGTCATATCGTGTCTGAAAAAGACTTGTTAAGTGAGACTTTCATCTCTCAAACTCTTACTCTCTGCGTCTCTGCGCCTCTGCGTGAGGTTTTTAAAACGCAAAGTATCGCGGAGGTTCACGCGGAGGTACACAGAGTTTTAGTAAGAGTTTCTTGTAATGATTCTTGTAACCATTCCTGGAAGAGTTTATTCAGGAGTTTTTTCCGGGTGGAATCATCTAATTTGCCGTGAACTATCTGTTCTAACCGCACAATAACAATCCATTCCCCTAGACGCGTGGGGGGTAATAGTTGTCCTGGTTGACTGGCGCGGAGTTTGGTAGCTAACTGGGGATGGGGTTGGGTGAGGGGTGTGGGGCCGATTAATCCGCCTGTCTGTGCTTCTGGCCCTTGGGAGTATTGACGCGCAATTTCTGCAAAACTTTGCTCTTTGGCTTTAATCCGAAAGTATAATTCTTGAGCAAGTGCCATATCACGGGTTCGTAGCAGAGAATAAGTCACCTGGTCTAGTTGCGCTTTTTGGGTGAGAAAATAAGACTCTACTTTATGTCCCCATGTCGCTAGTTTAAATTTTTCTAACCGTAATTTTCTGGTTGCTAGTGTCTCTATCTGTTGGGGATCTTCCTGTTTTGCCTGTTCTATTTCTTCTGGAGTACATTCTATAGAGGCTATAGCTTGGTCAATTAACAACTCACGATATAGTTGAGGTAGCATCTGATAACCTGCCAACAGAGATATTAACTCTGGTGCAGTGATGGTTTGCTGACACAATCTTTCTAGATAAGAATCATTCATTGCAAAATCAAGTGGACAGTTTAGTAGAATGTAATGTTTGCAATAGTAATCACTGTTGCAAATTGATTGATCAAGCTAATAACATTCAATAAGAATTACGGCTCAATTTAGAGCCATTGCAATCAAATTATTGAGAAATTTTATTAAAAATAATATACCTTAGATTACAGAGGTTAGATTGTAAAAAAATTATGTTTTTATCTGTAACAAAATAAGAAGGTTCAAATATAGCCACCCTAGCTGCTAGTAAAATCATCAACAGTCAGGTATACTAGCCTTCAGTGAAATCTTGATCAATCAGGTATTGGTGATTGAGTCCACACCCAAATTTAACTGCCAAGAAGCGCAGTTGAAAAGTGCAAATTTTTCACAAACCCTTTTAGCTAATTTCATTTCCCCAAGGCGAATTGGTGCATAATGATTAACCGCCAACGAGAAGTATTGTCATTAACTCCACACCATGCAGCGACACTTGTGGATGTCTTACGCGCATGGACACAACAACGAGGTGATTCTCTAGGTTTTGCTTTTTGGCAAGATGACAAACAGGAGCATCTTACATACAGGGAGTTAGACCACAAAGCACGAGCGATCGCAGTGCATTTACAAGCTATGCGCTGGCAGGGAGAACGTGTATTATTAATGTATCCTCTAGGGTTGGAATTGATTGCAGCTATTGTGGGTTGCTTTTATGCGGGTGTGGTGGCAGTGCCAGTTTATCCACCGCATCGTAATCACAACATGGCGAGGTTGTTGGCAATTACGGTAGATGCCCAAGCCAAAGGAATTTTGACTACAGTATCCTTAGAAGATTCTTTAAAAGAGGTAGCTAAAGATACTTTAATTGAGACTTTGCCGAAAGTTGCTACAGATGGCATGATTTTATCTGTAGGTGAGGCTTGGCAGAATCCTCGACTGACAGCCGATAGTCTGGCTTTACTACAATATACTTCTGGTTCTACCGGCACACCCAAAGGCGTGATGCTGAGTCATGGTAATTTGCTGCATAACTTAGGGCAAATTTATCAACGTTTTGGACATGATTCTAGTACCCACGTTGTTAGTTGGTTGCCACCTTATCATGACATGGGTTTGATTGGAGGGATTTTGCAGCCTTTGTATGGTGGTTTCCCTGTCACCTTGATGTCTCCTGTAGCTTTTCTACAAAAACCCCTGCGTTGGTTGCAAGCCATTTCTCAAACTCAAGCTACCACTAGCGGCGCACCGAATTTCGCCTATGAAATGTGTGTCCGCAATATTCGGCAAGAGGAATGTCTTGATTTAGATTTGAGTAGTTGGGAGTTAGCTTTTACAGGTGCAGAACCAATTCGCAGAGATACACTGGAAAGATTTGCTACGGCTTTTAAAGCTTATGGGTTTCGCCAAGAAGCGTTTTATCCTTGTTATGGTTTGGCTGAGGGGACTTTGTTTGTCACGGGGAAAACTAAGGATAATTTAGTATGTAATAATACTTCTCAACCTCTTGTTAGTTGTGGTTCTCCCAGTTATGAGCAGACTGTAATTATAGTTAATCCCGAATCTCGACAGCCTTGTACAGCAGGAGAAGAGGGGGAAATTTGGGTTAAGGGTGCAAGTGTCGCCCAAGGTTATTGGCAACGTCCCCAGGAGACGGAAGCAACTTTTCAAGCGGCGTTGGCTTCGGGAACTGGCGGGTTTTTACGCACGGGTGACTTGGGTTATTTAAGTTCAGGTGAGTTGTTTGTCACCGGTAGAATTAAAGATGTGATGATTATTCGGGGACAAAACTACTATCCTCACGATATTGAAGCGACTGTTGCCCAGTGTCATCCGGCTTTGAGTGCCTATTGGGGTGCGGCGTTTAGTGTGGAAGTGGACGGGGAAGAACGGTTGGTGGTGGTGCACGAGGTGGAGCGTAGTAGTTGGCGTAAGCTTGATGAGGATGGGATTATTGCGGCGATTCGAGGGGCTATTTCTCGTGAGTTTAGGTTGCAGGTGTATGGGATTTGTTTGTTGAAGCCGGGGAGTATTCCGAAGACTTCTAGTGGGAAGGTGCAGCGTTTTGCTTGTCGGGAGGGGTTTGTTAATCAGGGGTTGGATGTGGTGTTTGGGTGGGAGTTGGCTCACGCAGAGGCGCAGAGGCGCAAAGAGGAGAAGAAGGAGAAGATAGTAGATGGGTTGATTGGGTGGTTACGGGATTATGCTAATCATCATATTAATTCGCGGTTGATGGATGAACGGCGTTGTATTTCTCCTCATGTGGTTTTGGATTTTGGGAATAAGGGTTTGTTGGGGATGCAAGTCCCGCGTTGTTATGGTGGTTTGGGTTTGGGATATACGGAAACCATCAGGATTATACAACAGCTTGGGGCGATTGATCCGACTTTGGCTTTGTTTGTGGGGTTGAATAATGTTTTGGGGGTGCGTCCTATATTAATGTATGGGACGGATGCTTTGAAGGCGGAACTTTTACCGATTTTGGCAACGGGACGGGAATTGGCGGCTTTTGCGTTGACGGAAACGGGTGCCGGGGCAAATCCTCAAGCTATACAGTCACAGGCTATTAGTGATGGTGATGGTTGGTTGTTGCGGGGTGAAAAGATTTGGAGTGGTTCGGCTGCTTGGGCTGGTGTGATTAATGTGTTTGTAAAACATCAGTCGGGAATTAGCGGTTTTGTGGTGCGTCGGGGTAGTCCTGGTTTGCGTCAAGGTGCGGAAGCATTGACGATGGGAATGCGGGGAATGGTGCAGAATACGGTTTATTTGGAAGATATTCCGGTGACATCAGCGCAAATTTTGGGTGAAGTCGGGAAGGGGATGAATGTCGCCCAAGATGCAATGATGTATGGGAGGTTAGCGATCGCAGCTGCTTGTGTCGGTGGGATGCAACGTTGTGTACAATTAATGTGGCGTTATAGTGGACGACGACAAGTCGCTACGGGTAAGTTACTCGACCATCCTGTGGTGTTACATCGTCTGCAAGAATTGACGAATGCGATTACAGCCGTGCAGAGTTTGGTGATGCGGGTAGGAGAATTACTCGACCAAGATTATACTGTCCCCGCAGAAGTTTATGCAGCTTGTAAAATCTCTGCACCGGAATTTTATTGGCAAGCAGCTGATTTACTGGTACAAACTTTAGGGGGACGAGGATATATAGAAAGTAATATTGCACCGCAAATTCTCAGAGATGCAAGGGTTTTACGGATATTTGAAGGGCCGACAGAAACTTTATGCGGGTTTTTGGGTGCGCGTGTTCTCAAACAAGGTGAGACGCTGCAAAATTTCCTCTGTCAAACTTTGGGTGCGGTAGAAGTAGGACAAAGATTAAAGAATGCTGTCGATACAATTCGAGAACGTTTCTTTGATGACGCTAACATCACTGTTCAACGTTGGGTTTACCATCAACTCGGTAAACTCGCAACTGAAGCGATATTATGGGCTGTATTAGATGAGCCAACAGCAATAGCTTGGGTAAAACATCGGTTTGATGAGCAACTCCAAGAAATCTTGAGTTTCAACACCGACAACTTATTATTTCTCAGTTCCCAAAGTTTAGTACATCACCTCAACGAATATACAAAAACCATCGGTGATATCGAACAAAACTTGGCTGGAGAAGCACAGGAGTTAGATGAATTATTGCGTCAGTCGGTGGAGAGTCCCCAGTTCATCCCACCCATAGAAGATTTACCAGCAGTTAATACATCCTCAGAGATTCAAAACTGGTTAAAAACTTGGATATCTCAAAAATTGCGACAGCCAATTTCTACTATAGATGTAAATAAAGCCTTCGCTGATTATGGGATGGATTCCGTCACAGCCATAGAACTAACCCAAGATTTACAAGAATGGTTGAATATTTCCCAACCTTTAGATGCGACTATCGCTTGGAATTTTCCCACTATTAATGCTTTAGCTAATTATTTAGGGGAAGTCTCCCAGGAAAATGCTGTACCTTCAGATAACAACTTGGATGATTTATCTACTACAGATATAGCACAACTCTTAAGCCAAGAAATTGCGATCGCTCGTTACCGTAAACCTCAGATGAAATGATCACGCAGAGGCGCAGAGAGTGAGAGTTACAAGAGACTCCGCGCCCCTTTGCGTTTACCTCCGCGCCCCTCTGCGTTTAAAAAATCCTATGACTAACTCACCCAACTACCAAACATTGCTCAAAGACGCACTCGTAGAAATGCGACAACTACGAGCCGAAATCACAGCCTTGGAAGCACAACAAACCGAACCCATAGCTATCATTGGCATGGCTTGTAGATTTCCCGGTGGTGCAAATAACCCGGAAGCATTTTGGCAATTGTTACAGGATGGAGTGAATGCAGTCGGTGAAATTCCCTCCCAACGTTGGGATATAGAGAACTACTACGACGACAATCCCGACACCCCAGGGAAAATGTACACTCGCTACGGTCATTTTATCGACCGAGTAGATGAGTTTGATGCTCAATTTTTCGGGATTTCTCCCCGCGAAGCCCAAAGTCTCGACCCCCAACAACGTCTATTATTAGAAGTTAGCCACGAAGCTTTAGAACGTGCAGGACAATCGACGCAAAAAATTAAGGGTAGTAAGACATCTATATATATAGGACTGTGTTTTGATGACTACGCTAAACATAGCCTTTCCCATCCCACAAAAATTGATGCTTTTAGCAGTTTAGGTAACACTCGCAGCATCGCCGCCGGACGTATCGCCTATGTGTTGGGGTTGCAAGGGACAGTAATGCAACTAGATACTACCTGTTCTTCCTCCTTGCTGGGGGTACATTTAGCCTGTCAAAGTCTCCGCAACGGTGAATCTGACATGGCTTTGGCGGGAGGAGTCAACTTAATCTTAGCCCCAGAACCGATGATTGGCTTTTGTAAATTGAAAGCCTTAGCAGTCGATGGACGTTGTAAAACCTTAGATGCGGCGGCGGATGGTTATGGACGCGGTGAAGGTTGTGGTATTGTCGTCTTGAAAAAATTGCGGGATGCGATCGCAAACCATGACCCTATCTTAGCAGTAATTCGCGGTTCAGCAGTCAATCACGACGGCAGCAGCAATGGTTTAACCGCCCCTAACGGCACAGCCCAAGAAGCAGTCATTCGCCAAGCTTTGCAAAACGCCCAAGTCGAACCACACCAAGTCCAGTATAGTGAACTCCACGGCACAGGTACAGTTCTCGGCGACCCCATCGAAGTTTTAGCGTTAGCTAAGGTACTAGGTGAAGGTAGAACTTCCCATCAACCCTTATCTATCGGTTCGGTGAAAACCAACATCGGACATTTAGAAGGTGCTGCTGGGGTAGCGGGGTTAATTAAAGTCATCTTGGCACTGCAACACCAACAAATTCCCGCCCATGTCAATTTCCAACAACCAAACCCCTACATTCCCTGGCAGAAATTACCCCTCACCGTCCCGACTCAGTTAACTCCGTGGCAAAGTGAAAACGGTAAACGCATCGCCGGTATGAGTTCCTTCGGGATGAGTGGGACGAATGTACATTTAATATTAGAAGAATTTACCCCTGTTCAACATTCTCAGGAAGACGAGAGATATCATCTACTAACCATATCCGCCAAAACACCCCAGGCATTGCGGGGACTTGTAGAAGAATATATTAAATACTTTACTTCACAGCCAGAAGATAAATTTGGTGATATTTGCTTTACTTCCAACATCGGGCGATCGCACTTCCCTTACCGCGTGACGATACCCGCCAATTATTATAATTCAGTTTATGAGCAATTATTTAACTACCTGCATAATACCCCAGCAACATTACCCAGTCAAGTACCCAAAATCGCCTTTCTCTTCACCGGACAAGGTAGCCAGTATCTTAACATGGCGAGAGAACTGTACGACACCCACCCCTACTTCCGCCAACAACTTGATAAATGTTGTGAATTATTGCATCCCCACTTAAATGTAGATTTACGTGAAATTTTATTCACACCAGAAAACAAAATAAGTCCTTCCCCCCACACCCCGGTTACTGAGCAAAGTCGTTCGCGGAGCGTCTCGCAGAGAAGTACACCCCCACACCCCTACACCCTTTCCCAAACCATCTACACCCAACCCGCCATATTCGCTATCGAATACGCCTTAACTCAACTGTGGCGACACTGGGGAATTACACCTGATTTTCTCATAGGACATAGTTTAGGGGAATATGTCGCCGCTTGTATTGCTGGTGTCTTCACCTTACCAGACGCAATCAAACTAATTGCTCACCGCGCTCAGTTGATGCAACAATTGCCTGAGAATGGAAAAATGTTAGCTGTGAGTGCATCAGCCACAGAAATCGCTGAATATATCCAAGCATATTCTGAAAAAGTGGGTATTGCTGCCATCAATTCCCCAGATAATACAGTAATTTCCGGTGAACAGACAGTAATTGAACAAATAGCCGAAACCCTGCAAAATCAGGGAATCAAAACTACCCCCTTGTCCGTTTCCCACGCTTTTCACTCTCCCTTAATGGAGTCAATGGTAGAGGAATTTAGACAAGTAGCCGAGAGTATTACTTTCTATTCTCCCAAAACACCGATAATTTCTAACATCACAGGTAAAGTGATTGGTGAAGAAATTGCTAACGCCGAGTATTGGTGTAATCACATTTTACAACCCGTACAATTTGCGGCGGGGATAGAAACATTAGCCAAAGAAAACTGCGAGATTTTTCTAGAAATTGGAGTGAAAACCACCTTACTCAGTATAAGTAAAACCTGTTTATCAGCAGTAGAAAATTATTCCTGGTTGCCCAGTTTACGTCCCGGACAAAGTGATATACAAACAATCTTATCTAGCCTCGCATCATTATATATGCAAGGTATAGATATCAACTGGGAAAACTTCACCGACAACCAACCACATCAACGAGTAATTTTACCAACATATTCATTTCAACGTCAGAAATTTTGGGTAGAGAAACTTGAATTTACCCCACACTCCCCAACTCATAATCTACATCCTTTACTGGGACAGAAACTACAACTAGCCAAATCAGAAACCATATATTTCCAAAGTCAAATTTCCCAAAACAACCCAGACTTCCTACAGCAACATCAAGTCATGGGTAATAGTATAATGCCTGCTGCCGGCTATATAGAAATAGCGATCGCAGCAGCAGAACAAATATTTCCATCCAACTCCTACAACCTGCAAAACATCCAAATCATCCAACCCTTACCCACCACCCAAGAAATTACCCTACAACTAATCCTCACCCCCCTAGAACCACAAACCTACCAATTTGAAATCCTCTCCTTACATAGCGAAATAGAGCCTCCTCTCCCTCTCTGCGCCTCTGCGCCTCTGCGTGAGAAAAAAACCACCCATACAACCCACGCCACAGGAATTATCCAAACCTCCCCACCCCTTCTAGACTCCCCCCAACTCCCAACAACCTGCACCCAAAAAATCGACCCCACCACCTACTACCAAACCTGCCAAAAAGTAGGAATACAATACGGAAAATCCTTCCAAGCAATTCAACAACTATGGCGAGGAGAAAACCAAGCATTAGGCGAAATCAAACTATCACCAGAAATCGACACAACCCCCTATCAAATTCACCCCATAATATTAGACGCTTGCTTACAAGTAATGGGAGCAATTTTCCTCGACTCCCAACCACTCACAGCCTACCTACCCGTAGCCATAGAACAGTTCCAATGGAATGGAGAAAAACACCAAACTCACCTTTGGAGTTACGTTAAACTACGAGAAAAATATCTCGCCGATATTCAAATATTCAATGCTGATAGAAAAATCATAGCCACTGTCACCGGCTTAAAAATTCAGCCAATTAAACAATTAAATAACTGGCAAGATTGGTTATATAGTATTGCATGGCAAGAAAACCCTCTAACTCACCATCACTTACTAACTCCCACTAAAGTTAGTAACTCATCAATATTAAATCAGTTAGAATTAGATAATTATTTATCCCTATCATCCCAACTAGAAAAGCTGAGTTTAGCTTGCATATTACAGACATTGCAACCTGGTGAAGAATTGGGTATAGTAACCCAACATAAAAAACTATATCAGCATTTACGGCAAATTCTCAAAAACCAAGAAGACAGAGAAACACCCCCCAGCTTTAGCCAATTACGTCAAACATATCCCAACGCCACATCCGAATTAAACTTACTCGAACGCTGTACCAGCCATTTAGCAGAAGTTTTACAAGGAAACACCGACCCATTACAATTATTATTTCCAAACGGAGACTTCAGCGACTTAACGCACCTTTACCAAAATTCACCCATTGCGAAAATGATGAATACCTTGGTAAAACAAGCAATCATCACAGCCATAGCAGACATTCCCCCAGAACAACCCCTACGAATCCTCGAAATAGGCGCGGGAACTGGGGGAACAACCGCACATCTGTTACCAGAACTCGCACAGAGAAACATCGAATATTTCTTCACCGACATTTCACCCTTATTTCTCAGCAAAGCCCAGCCACAATTCGCCAATTATTCCTGTGTGCGATATCAATTATTTGATGTCGAAAAACCCCCCTCAACTCAAGGTTTCACAGAAAATAGCTTTGATATCGTCATCGCTGCTAACGTACTCCACGCCACCCAAGATTTACAGCACACTGTAACCCACATCAAACAACTTTTATCAAGAGGCGGCTTACTTGTTTTATTAGAAGGAGTACAGCCAGTATGGTGGTTAGACTTAATATTTGGTTTGACTGAAGGCTGGTGGCGTTTCCAAGATTATACTTTACGTCCCCATCATCCCCTAATTTCCAGCGAACAGTGGCAAAAATTATTAACACAGGCGGGGTATGAATCTCCAACCTTACTTGAAACCATAGGAAACCAAGCAGTAATTACAGCGCAAACCCCAAACTTACCAGATAATTGGTTGATTTTGGCAGATAAACAAGGCTTAGGAGAAAAACTCGCTACCCATCTGCAAAGCCAAGGAGTAACTTGTCATCTAATTTTTGCCGACTCCCAATTTCCCCACCTTCCCACACCAGCATCACACCTAATTAACCTCTGGGGTTTAGACGTACCTCACCCCGACGAATTAACCACAGAAGAATTGATGAAACAACAACAGACCCTCTGCGAAAGCCTGTTGTATTGCTTACAGAAAAATGTAGAGAATCAGCAATTACCGCAATGGTGGATAATAACTCAAGGAGCAGTCAACACAGGCAAAAACACCTCTATAAAAGGACTTGCAGCAACAACATTGTGGGGAATCAGTAAAGTAATACAACTAGAACATCCAGAAATCAACTGTTACTGTTTAGACCTAGATCCAACCCACACCCCCACAGAACAACTAGATATTCTTTTAAAAGAACTCCTAACCAACTCCCCAGAAAAAGAAATCGCTTGGCGCACTGAAACCCGATACACCTCAAGACTCTCTCCCACTCCTCTCTGCGTCTCTGCGCCTCTGCGTGAGAAAAACCACCAATTAACCATCTCCCAAAGAGGAACACTAGAAAACCTCACCTTCCAAACAGTTAACCGCACCCCCCCCAACCCAGGAGAAATAGAAATCCGCATTCAAGCCACAGGCGTAAACTTCCGCGACATATTAAACGCCTTAGACTTATACCCAGGCGAACCCGGAATGCTAGGCTGCGAGTGCGTCGGCGAAATAGTAGCTATCGGTACAGACGTACACCATCTACAAATCGGACAAACAGTCATAGCCTTAGCCAGTGGTAGCTTTAGCCAGTATGTCACCATCAAGGCAGACATAACAATCCCCCTACCCCAACATTTAAATATCATAGATGGCGCAACCATACCAGCCGCCTTCCTCACCGCCTTTTACACCTTGCACCAACAAGCCAAAATTCGCCCCGGTGACAAAGTTCTTATCCATGCTGCTGCGGGTGGTGTGGGACAAGCAGCCATCCAAATCGCCCAACAAGCAGGTGCAGAAATATTTGCTACCGCCAGTCCCCAGAAATGGGAAACGCTACGAAACTTAGGCGTAACCAATATTTTCAACTCTCGCACTTTAGATTTTACTGAAGAAATTCTCGCCCAAACTCAAGGAGAAGGTGTAGATATCGTCCTCAATTCCCTCCGTGGTGATTTTATCGCTGCAAGTTTCGCAGTTCTCAAACCCCAAGGAAGATTTGTAGAAATTGGCAAAATTGATGTATGGACAGAGGAACAGGTAAAACAAGTTAAACCAAATGCAGATTACTTTTTGGTAGATTTATTTGAATTGTGCTACCAGCAACCAGAACTGATACAGAATATGTTACAGCAGTTAGTGGAGGAATTTGAGCAACATCGCCTGCAACCCCTAGCTGCGAAAGTATTCCCCATGACTCAAATAGTAGATGCTTTTCGGTATATGCAGCAAGGTAAGCATATTGGGAAAGTGGTAATAGACTGGGGACTGGGAAATTCTCTATATCCTCTCAAAGAGAATTGTACTTATTTAATTACTGGTGGTTTGGGTGGTTTAGGTTTATTGGTGGCGGAATGGCTGGTGAAAATGGGGGCTTGTCATTTGCTGCTATTGGGACGCAATGCGCCTACAGCTGATGCAATATCAAAGATTCAGGAATTAGAAACTACAGGTGCAAGAATAGCGATCGCACAAATAGATGTATCCCAAACGGCAGATTTAAGCAACATCTTGACAGAAATCGAAACCTCTGCACATCCCCTAGCCGGAATTATCCATGCGGCGGGAGTATTAGATGATGGCGCGTTATTACAAATGAACTGGGAACGCTTTCAAAAAGTCATGGCGGCGAAAGTCATGGGGGCGTGGAATCTACATACATTAACCCAACACCTACCTTTAGATTTCTTCGTCCTCTTCTCCTCAGCCACCGCCCTATTCGGTTCACCGGGACAAGCAAACCACGTAGCTGCAAATACATTTCTTGATACCCTAGCCCATTACCGAACCACCAAAGGCTTACCAGCACTGAGTATTAACTGGGGAATTTGGTCAGAAATTGGTTCAGCTACCCAAGCCACCAAGCAAATGCAGCAAAGAGGAATTGATGCGATCGCACCTGCTGAGGGTATCCAAATTTTACAACACCTCATCACCCAACCCCTCACCCAAGTTGGAGTAGTACCAATTGATTGGGAAAAATTCGCCCAACAAGGAATTACCTCACCATTTTTCGAGCATTTTTACACAACAAAAACCCCAGAAACCACCCAAACACCACCCCCCAAAACAGATTTACTAGAAAAACTATCTCAACTAGATAAAACAGCAGGTTACGAACTACTCGAAACCTATCTCCGCGAACAAATAGCCAAAGTCTTAGGTTTCCTACCCCATGAAATTAACCCCCAAACCGGATTTTTCGACTTAGGAATGGACTCACTCACCGCCATTGAATTCAAAAACGGCCTACAAACCAACCTCAAAATCACACTCCCCTCAACCATAGCCTTCGACTATCCCAACATTCAAACATTAGCCCACCACCTCAGCAATGAACTACAACAAACCCCAGAACTCTCCACCGCAGAAATCGCCCAACTACTAGCCCAAGAACTCGAACAACTCAACTAAATCCGCGCCCCTTTGCGTTTACCTCCCTTCGGGTTCACCAGTCGTCTACGGAGGGAAACCCTCCTACAACGCTGGTTCACCGCGCTCCCTCTGCGTTTAAAAAACCATGACACAAGACTACCGCACCCTAATGCAAAACGCCCTCAAGCAAATCCAAGACTTGCGGGGACAAATCAAAACACTCACTGAAAATCAAACCGAACCCATAGCAATAATTGGAATGGGGTGTCGCCTTCCTGGCGGTGCGGACACACCCGAAAATTTGTGGCAATTATTACGCAACGGACATGATGTAATTACGGAAACACCGAGCGATCGCTGGTCTCTAGAAACCTTCTACCACAACAAACCCGCCACCCCTGGCAAAATGTCCACCCGTTACGGCGGTTTTATCGAACACCTCAAAGAATTTGACGCAGACTTTTTTGGTATCGCCCCAAAAGAAGCCATTTCCCTAGACCCCCAACAACGACTATTATTAGAAGTCACTTGGGAAGCCTTAGAAAACACAGGTATCTTACCCGAACAACTTACAGGTAGCCAAACCGGAGTTTTCATTGGTATCAGCAGCAACGACTACACCACCCACCTATTAAATCGCCCAGTCACAGACATCGACGCTTATTTAGCCACAGGTAATTCCCACAGTACCGCAGCCGGTCGGATTTCCTACATCTTAGGATTCACAGGCCCTTCCTTAGCCGTAGACACCGCCTGTTCCTCGTCCCTAGTCGCCGTACATCTCGCCTGTCAAAGCCTCCGCCAAGGAGAATGTCAACTCGCTGTAGTCGGTGGTGTAAATCGCATCCTTTCCCCAGAATTTACCATCAACTTTTCCCAAGCGCGGATGTTAGCAGCCGATGGACGATGTAAAACCTTTGATGCTAAAGCTGATGGCTTTGTAAGGGGTGAAGGCTGCGGCATAATCATTCTGCAAAAATTGAGCGATGCCATAGCCGCCGGGAATCCTATACTAGCAGTAATTCGGGGTAGTGCCGTCAACCAAGATGGACGCAGTAGCGGCTTAACAGTTCCGAATGGTCTTTCACAACAAGCGGTTATTAGACAAGCCTTAAAAAATGCGACTCTAAAACCTAGTGATATTACTTATATAGAAGCACATGGAACAGGTACAGCCTTGGGAGATCCCATTGAAATTGGGGCTTTAGGGGCTGTATTTGGGGAAAGTCATCAAGAATCGCCTTTATTAGTAGGTTCACTCAAAACCAACATCGGACACTTAGAAGCTGCTGCGGGTATCGCCGGGTTAATCAAAGTAGTCCTGGCGTTGAAATATGGGGAAATTCCCCCTCATCTGCATTTTGAACAACCAAACCCCCATATTTCCTGGGAACAGTTTCCCATTCATATTCCCACCACTTGCACACCTTGGCATGGAAAAAAAATAGCTGGGGTAAGTTCCTTTGGCTTTAGTGGAACTAACGCTCATATTATTTTGGAATCTACAGAAATTCCCAATCAAAATAGAGAAAATACTATAGAACGTCCTCTACATATTCTGACCTTATCAGCTAAAACTGAGACAGCATTAAAACAACTAGCCCAAAGCTATATCAACCATCTCAAGGATAATGATTGGGCAGATATTTGTTATAGTGCAAATGTTGGAAGAAGTCAATTTGAACATCGTCTAGCTATCATCGCCGATTCCCTGACCACAGCCCAAGAAAAATTAAATTGTTTCATCAATAATGAAGCAACCACAAACATATTTACAACTAGAATAAATTCTCAACCTCGCCCCAAAATCGCCTTTCTCTTCACTGGACAAGGTTCACAATATCAAAATATGGGTTGGGAACTATATCAAACCGCACCATTATTCCAAGAAACAATAGATAAGTGCTGTGAATTATTATTAGCTGATTTAGGCTTAGACCTTCGTTCAGTATTATTTCAGGAAGACAACAAAAATAGTAACGAATTAATTCCTCAAACCCGCTATACTCAACCCGCATTATTCATCCTAGAATACGCACTGTGTCAACTGTGGCTATCCTGGGGAATTAAACCTGATTTTCTCATGGGACATAGCGTTGGTGAATATGTCGCTGCTTGTATTGCTGGAGTTTTCAATTTAGAAGATGGTTTAAAACTAATTGCTACTCGTGCGCGTTTAATGCAGCAACTACCACCAGGTAAAATGGTAGCAGTAGCAGCCAGTGCATCTCAATTACAAAACCTCATATTACTTTATCATCAACAAGTTTCCATTGCTGCAATTAATGCCCCTAATAATACAGTAATTTCTGGTGAAACTGCTGCCATTGAGAAAATTATTGCTGTTTTAGCATCCCAAAATATTCAAGCCACACCTCTATCAGTATCCCATGCTTTCCACTCACCTATGATGGAAGCCATGTTAGGAGAATTTGAACAAATTGCCCGTACTATTAATTTTCATCCGCCGAAATATCCAATCATATCTAACGTCACAGGTAGCTTAATTAGTGCAGAAATTGCTACTCCTGAATATTGGTGTCGTCACATTCGCCAACCAGTACAGTTTCTTGCTAGTGTCGAAACGCTAATTCAACAAAATTGCAGCATATTTTTAGAAGTAGGAGCAAAGCCCACCTTACTACAAATGGCACGCTCTGTTATTGCCCAAGCTGATAAATATTTGTGGCTACCAAGCTTACAGCCAAAACAACAAGATTGGCAGGTAATACTATCAAGTATCGCCGCATTATATGGCAAAGGAGTAAAAATTGATTGGCATAAATTTGAGCAGAATTACCACCGTCAACGCTTAGACTTACCAAACTATCCTTTCCAAAGACAACATTTTTGGATAGATATTAAACCAGTAAATAAAAGTTACTATTCATCTTCAGATGATAATATTCATCCCTTATTAGGACAGCAATTAAACTTAGCTAAATCTTCTGATATTTACTTTGAGCAACAAATTGCTACTAATAACCCTGCTTATCTACAAGGCCATAAAGTATTTAACCAAATCATCGTCCCTGGTGCAGCATATTTAGAAATGTCTTTAGCTGCGGCAAAGACAATATTTAAAGATGTTAGTATTGCTGTAGAAACAATTTCTTTTCAAGAAACTTGTATTTTAATTCCAGATTATCCCAAAAATATACAATTCATCCTGAAGAATAATCATGAATTTGAAATTGTCAGTATAGAACTCACCCCACCCCAACTCTCCCCTTACCAAAAGGAGGGAATAGATAATAATTGGATAACTCATGCTACTGGTAAAATAAAACCTCACAACAATATTCCCCAAACCAAGCAGATAAATCTTGCAGAACTGCAAAAGCAATTCACTCAAATCACCGACATTACCGATTTTTATCAAACCCTTACTCAAGTAGGAATTGACTACGGTGAAACCTTCCAAGCCATTATTCAAATTTGGCATCACGAAAACCAAGCTTTAGCAGAAATTCACTTGCCATTAGCTTGTAATTGTCGTGATAATTATCAATTTCATCCCATTATTATCGATGCTTGTTTGCAAACCATAGCAGCAATTTTTTACAATCAACCTACACCCTCTGTTTACCTACCTATTGGCGTAAATAAATTGTCAATTTATCAACCCATTGGAGAAAGCGTTTGGAGTTTAGTTAAATTACTTACTCCAGATAAAGCTTCCCCCATTTTAATTGCAGATATTCAAATTCTGTCACCAGCAGGACGAGTAATTGCTGTAGTTGAAGGATTAAAACTCAAAAAAATACAATCATCAACTATTACAGATTGGCAAAATTGGTTATATGAAATTGAATGGAGAATACAACCTTTAAGCATCACCTCTGATATTTCCCTGAAATCCCCAGTCGAAATTGCCCAAGAATTAGCACCTAAATTTGCAGAACTATTAACAACAGAGGAAATTAAAACTTATGCCCAATTACTACCACAACTCGAAGCACTAAGTTTTTATTATATCACTCAAGCCTTACAAAATATTGATATTTTATCAGCAGAAATTACCCCGCAACATCAGCAATTATATACACACCTACTTTCTCTCATCCAAAATCAGTATGAATATGAAAAACCCCAACTTACCCCAACACATTACCCAGAAATAACAGCAGAATTAAACCTGATAGAACGTTGCGGTACAAATTTAGCTAAAGTTTTACAAGGAGAATGTAATCCTGTAGATTTGTTATTCCCCAACGGAGACTTATCAACCCTTACCCAACTGTATCAAAACTCGCTTGGTGCGAAGGTAATGAATACCTTAGTACAGCAATCGATAAACTCAGCTTTAAAAGATTTACCTCCAGGGGAAAAGGTAAGAATTTTAGAAATTGGTGCGGGTACTGGCGGAACAACAGCTTATGTTTTACCACAACTCATCAACAAATCTGTAGAATATGTATTCACAGATATTTCACCTTTATTTCTAGCAAAGGCGCGTCAGCAATTTTCAGAGTATGAATTTGTGAGTTACCAAACTCTAAATATTGAACAACCTTCAAACAATCAAGATATTAACCTTCATAGTTTTGACATAGTAATTGCAGCTAACGTCCTCCACGCAACTGAAAATTTAACTCACACAATTACTAATGTTAAATCATTACTCAAAAATCACGGGTTACTCATCCTTTTAGAAGGTACAATCCCCAGTGTTTGGATAGATTTAATTTTTGGTTTGACTGAAGGTTGGTGGCGTTTTCAAGATAAAGATTTACGCCCACATCATCCCCTGATTTCTACTGATGCTTGGCAAAATTTATTACAAACACACGGCTTTACCAACGTTGTAAATATTACTCCTGATTCAATTCTCCCAGAAGCATTATCCCAACAAAGCGTAATTGTGGCAAAACTTTCACAGAGAGCTAAAAACCAGGAAAAATGCTTGATTATTACAGATTTATCCGCATGGGGAGATGCGATAAATAAACAATTACAATTGTCATCTTTCACCCTCAAACCTTCAGATAATATTCAAGAATTCCTCAATCAATCTATCAAACACATCATTTATATCGCTGGTTGTCAAGACAGTATTGATGAATGTAATAATCTTCTCCACCTCGTCCAAACTCTCATTCAAACCCAACATTACCCCATCAACCTTTGGTTAGTTACTCAAGGTGCTATCAATCCCCACACCACTACAGGATTAAATCAATCTTCTCTCTGGGGTATGGGCAAAGTCATCCGTTTAGAACACCCAGAATTAAATTGTCGATGTGTCGATTTAGACCCCACAAAAGAATTACTTACTCAAGTTGAAACCCTCGTTACCGAAATTACCCATCCTGGAGAAGAAGCACAAATCGCCTTACACGCATCTGGCCGCAAGGTAGCCAGATTAACTCGCTGCACTTATCAAACTCTTCCCGATGAACCATATCGCTTAACAATTGGTAAACGCGGCGTACTTACATCCTTAAAATGGCAACCTTCCCTCCGTCGTCAACCCCAAGCCGGAGAGGTAAAAATTCAAGTAAAAGCCACCGGATTAAATTTTATTGATGTTCTCGATGCTTTGGGATTACTACTTTTTGAACGTGATTGGTTTGGTGTCGAATGTGCTGGGGAGGTTGTCGCAGTCGGTGAGGGTGTCACACATTTAAATGTGGGTGATGCTGTGGTGGCTTTGGCTGCTGATAGTTTTAGTCAATATGTGACAACTAACGCTAATTATGTAATTAAAAAACCAGATTCCCTAAGTTTTACAGCCGCAGCCGCCATTCCCGCCAATTTCCTTACTGCTGCTTATGCTTTGTGGGAAGTTGCGAAAATTCAACCGGGACAACGCATCCTCATTCACGCGGCGACTGGGGGAACTGGTATGGCTGCTTTACAAATTGCCCAACAAGCCGGGTTAGAAGTCTTCGCTACAGCTAGTCCTGGGAAATGGGATACGTTACACGCTTTAGGTGTGGAACATATCTTTAATTCTCGTACCTTGGATTTTGCCGAGGAAATTCTCGAAATTACCCAGGGGGAAGGGGTGGATATTGTATTTAACTCCCTGTCTGGTGAATTTATCCCAGCTAGTTTATCTGTTCTTAAACCCCAAGGACAGTTTATCGAAATTGGTAAACGGGGAGTTTGGAACGCGCAACAAGTTGCTCAAGTCAAGTCTCAAGTTGCTTATCATCTAGTGGATTTGATGAGTGTTGCTCAACAACAACCCCAGATAATCCAAACCTTGTTACATTGTCTCACGGCAGAGTTCTCTACAGGGAAAATGCAGCCGCTTCCTGAAACAATTTTCCCCACCACCAAGATAGTAGAAGCTTTGCAGATGATGCAACAAGCCCAACATATCGGCAAAATAGTTATTACCCACACACCCACTAAGTCAGTAAAACCCGATGCAACCTACTTAATTACAGGGGGAATGGGCGGTTTAGGTTTGCGTGTGGCGCGTTGGTTAGTAGAAGAAGGTGCAAAATATCTCGTACTTTTGGGACGTAACCAACCAGATACACAAGCACAGCAACAAATTCAAGCCTTACAAGCAACAGGGGCAACAATTATTATCACTCAGACAGATGTGAGCCAAAAAGACGAACTAGCAGCAGTTTTGACAGATATTCAGCAAAACCATCCACCTTTGCGGGGGATTATTCACGCTGCTGGAGTTTTAGATGATGGAATTTTACAGCAATTAACTCCAGAGCGATCGCACCGCGTCATGAATCCCAAAGTTACCGGTGCTTGGAATCTCCACCAATTAACCCAAAATATCCCCCTAGATTATTTCATTATGTTTTCTTCCGCAGCTTCCCTTCTAGGTTCTCCAGGACAGGCGAACCACGTAGCTGCAAATACCTTCCTCGATGCTTTAGCCCAATATCGCCACCATCAGGGATTACCTGCACTGAGTATCAATTGGGGTGTATGGTCTGATATTGGTGCAGCAGCTAAAAGACAAGTTTCTAATCAAATGAGTTCACGGGGTATCGGTGAAATTACTCCCGACCAAGGTATAGATATTTTAGAATTTCTCCTCACCCAATCTTCCACACAAGTAGGGGTAATTCCTATCAATTGGTCAGAACTGCTCAAGCAAAAATCATCCTCATCTTTCTTTAGCGATTTTTACAACCAAGCACCAGCAACCACCAATCAAAATCAAACCTCACAATTAATAGAGCAAATCAAATCTTTAGGAATAAAAGAACGTATTTCATATTTAAGAAATTACCTACAAACAGAAGTCAGTCAAGTTTTAGGTTCGCCCTCCTCCCAACTACCAGATGTGCAATTAGGATTTTTTGATATGGGTATGGATTCACTGATGATGGTAGAGTTGCGTAGTCATCTAGAAAACAATTTAAAGCAAACCATTCCTTCTACAGTGTTGTTTGAACATCCCACTATTAATGCTTTAGCTGAGTATATTGCTACCCAGTTGTTACCACCAGAGAAAACTGTTATTTCCGCAATAACTGAACAACAGGATCTCAACCCTCCAGATAACTTCTCCTCTGAAAAGGAAGTTGAAATGTCCATCACCGCAGAATTAGCAGCAATAGAATCTTTATTAACATGAATCTCCAAGGGAAGCGCGAAAGAAAGTGCAAGTAATATTATGTATTACTTTTTTAGGTGCAGAATGTGGAATATGAAGTTTTGTAAACAATTAGAAATCCCCTAGTCTCCGACTCCGATAACCCTTCAGGCGAGTCAGAGGAGGGTTGGTGCTGTGATGGTATTCAAACCTAAACTAATTGGGTCTGGATAATCTCTATGTCTTATATGAAAATTGTCTGGCTGCAAGCTGCTTTAAATAATCCTATTGAAAAGAGTAAGCTTTTACAGCAACCACAAAAGCTGCGGGAAATCATTAATGATATTCCGGCGCGTCAATGGCTATTTGAGCAAGTGTGTCAAACTGATGACCCCAATCGGGCAAGTCAAACCAAGGAGTTCATTATGATTATGATGAAATCTTCCAGGTTGATTTGGTGTGGGGGTGGCAAGATATCACCTGATATCTATGAGGAAGCTTTATCACGCACTTGGGAATGGTTTAATAAGGATATTTGTCAAGCATATAATCCAGAAAAAGGTAGCTTTATTACTTGGTTTAACCAGAAGCTAAAATTCAGGATTCTAGATGTTATTCGCGACCAAGAGAAGGACAATAAAAGACGGTTACATCTGCCTGCTGATGAAGAAAATAGTGAGTGGATTTATCCGCCTGCGCCAGAGCCTGATCGTTGGCATGAAACTATCCAAGAATGGCTAGATTTAGTGCAGAATCATCCGCAGCAGTTTAGAAATTGTCGAATGCAAAATCATCCCGATGTCAACTGTCAGTTTTTGTTGATTCATATTTTGCAGTTGTTGCGCGATTCAGGAGATATTTCTTGGGATGTTCTGGCTCAAAAGTATGGGGTCGAAGCATCGGCGTTGAGGAGATTTTGTAAGCTGCGATGTTTCCCTATTTTCAAACAGTTGTTGTCTAAATAATATTCCGACAAGTGCAAACGTTTTTTTGACACGAATCATGATTGAACCAATCAAAATTTTGATTACCGCGAGCGATCGCCAACAAGCATACCACTTTGCTCAACAACAGCCGACTCAAGCGCGATCGCAACAAGTTTATCGTAATACTTTAGCTGTGTTGGTGACTCAACGTTGTTTGCAACTGTTGGGTATTGATACCGATTTATCAGCTAGCCATAGCTGGAATCCTCTAGAGCAGCAGTTAGAAAACATTGCAGACTTGTATATTCCCAGTTTACAAGGCTTTTTAGAATGTCGGGCTTTGCGGGAGTGCGATCGCAAATGTCACATACCCCCGGAAGTTTGGTCAGAACGTCTTGGCTACGTGATGATTGAACTTGATGAACCTTACCAAGAGGGGCAAATTTTAGGATTTGTGGAATCTGTCTCAGTATCGGAACTACCGCGCAGTTATTTTCAATCCCTTGATATCTTGCTGGAGTGCTTGACTTCAGAACCGCAACCAGAACCAACAGTACAACTCAGCCATTGGCTCAAACGCACCTTTGAATCGGATTGGCAACCCCCACAAGACTTGCTGAACATGGTGAAAACCTCCGTCGTCCGATTTTCTCAGCCACAGCCACAACGAGGTGATGACCCCCTTCGCCAACAGGTTGAACAACTCTATCGCCGACAATCTTCTAATTTGGTGCAATCCGTTCCCCTGCACCTAAATCCCCAGGAAGCTTTGGTAAATCTCATCCAAACGACTCAAGATGATGAAATTCGCTGGCAATCTGCGGAATTATTGTGGGAACTAAATCCACAACATCCAGTTTGCCCAGTCATCAGTGCTAAAGATTTAGGAATTTATCTGATTGGGCATTCTGTAGTGCTGATGGTAGGCATTTTGCCTAAGTCAGATGGCAGAATGTTAATTCTGTTGCGGGTGTACCCCCTAGAAAAAATGTCTCCCCTACCCCCAGGTTTGAGGCTCATCGGGCTGGATGAAACCGGGAATCTGTTTTTTGAAGTGGAATCCCGCCAGCAAGATGATTATATCCAATTCAAGTTTACGGCAGATAGAGGCGATCGCTTTAGTGTCCGTGTCGTTCTCCATGATGCCAGCTTTACTGAAAATTTTGTTGTTTAACTGATCATTAGCTGATCATTGCGTAATTTTACTCAATCATGCTTATCTAGAATAAATTCCTAACTTCCAGATGTTCCCCTTGGTCGTTTATGCTGCCATCCTCTGCTAGACCTAAAATACCTGAAAACGTCGCTGTTGTGCTGGAGATTAGTAGCGGTAGCTTTGCTGACGGCTTTTCTGTGAAGCTTCAGATTTTAGAAGATGGTCGCACTATTCAAGAAGATGATGATTTACCTCATATTCCGGCTGCGTCAGAAATGCCACACTTGTATCAGGAATGGCAAAACACATCATTGGAGAACAGTCGCCAACTACAAGCAGTTCCAGCACAGGTAACGAATGTAGCTAATCTGGAAACCTGGAAACAAAGAGCGGAAGAGTTACAGAACTATTGTAGAAGATGGTTTGAAGATAGCGCGTTTAGGAGTTTGCGCGATCGCATTCAGGCTAATACCAGAGTCAGCACTGATCAATCTGTCCCCATTATTATTAGATGTCCTACACAAGATGATAACCAAAATGAAATTCTCCGTAGACTACCCTGGCATATCTGGGATTTATTTACTAAGCTTCCCAATGCCGAGTTTGCCTTATTTACTGGATTTCGTGAGCAAGTCCCGACTTTTAAAGCACCAGTCAGAGTTTTAGCGATTTTTGGCAGTTCTCAGGATGGTTTGCAATTAGAACAAGATGCCGCCGCCTTAACACTTCTAGAACAGCGTGGAGCGCAAATTGTTAAGCAATCAGAGCCGAGTGAAGAAAAGATTTCTCATCTTTTATTTGATCAAGATTGGGATATCTTGTTTTTTGCCGGACATAGTTCTAGTGAAGGTAAAAGTGGACAGATTCAAATTAGTGAGGGCAAATTTTTACCCTTAGATGCGTTAAATAAAAGCTTAACAAAAGCCGTCACGAGAGGTTTAAAGTTAGCAATTTTTAATTCTTGTGATGGGTTAAAAATTGCCGATTTTTTGGCAAAATTGAACGTGCCGGCTGTCATCGTCATGCGCGAACCTGTACCGGATAGGATTGCTTATCAATTCTTGCTCTACTTTTTGCGGGAATTCTCTCAGGGTAAACCTTTGTGTTTGGCAGTGCGTGAAGCTCGCGATCGCTTAGAATCTGTACAAGGTACTTTTCCGGCTGCTTCCTGGCTACCCGCCATTTGTCTGAATCCCAATCAACCGGAGTTTGTTTGGCCTGATAAAACTCCCCAAAACCTTAAATCATCATTTTTCCTGTCTCGTTCTCGGCTCATGCTGGGGTTGGCTGCTTTAGTGGGAGTCATCGCTGTATCTATCCCAATTACCATCAATCGCTGTCAAATTTTTCCCTCAAGCTGCATTCCACCAGAGCAAGTGGCTGATGATATAGAAAAATTTATTAGTTATGGTAAACAGCCAATTGCTGATAGCAGAGTTCGACTGAGTGATCCATATCTCTCATTAAAGCAGCAAGGTATTACAGCATTTGCTGAAGGTAGATATGGCGATGCAGTAGGGATTTTTGATAACCTGCGTAATCAAGCAAAATTAAATAAGTCTGCTCCGGGTTTCCGTAAAACAGCATTAGCAGCACTACAAGATCCAGAAATTCTGATTTATCGTAACAATGCTCTTGTGAATCTGCGGCGTACCCAAAACCCGAATTTGCCCATTTACACCATTGCTGTTGCTGCACCATTAAATTTCAACTTTGGATTAGATATCCTCTTTGGAGTTGCTCAAGCTCAAGATATAGCAGTTAAAGATGGGTTGAACTTACAAGTCATTATTGCTAACGATAGCAATAACACTACTCAAGCTCGGAGAATTGCCGAAGTCATCTCCAACGATGCCAAAGTTCTAGCTGTGGTGGGACATTACACCTCTCCCAATACCTGTGCAGCCTTGAAAGTTTATTCCCCAAAGGAGCTTGTGGTGATTTCTCCCACAAGTACCGTAGTTAATTTCCAATCAAATCCAGACTGTTATGATCCCAAAAAAGTCTTCTATCGTACCGTTTCATCAAGTCGAGTAGAAGCCTATAGTTTAGTGCAGTATTTAGTGGAAAATCTTAAAAAACCTCAGCCAAAAGTGGTTGTTTTTTACAACTCTCAAGAGGAGTTTAGCCAGGATTTATTTGAGCAATTTAAGCAGGTTCTTAGAGCATTTAATGGACGCATAATTGCTAAATTTGATTTGTCAGATCCCAAGTTTGATATTACTAAACTGCCACCAGAAGTTAGAGATGCAGATGCTTTAGCATTATTGCCAGATGGCGGAACTAACGATAGTCTTGCATTGCAAAAAGCGGTTGATATTATCAAATTAAACAACCGTAAAAAACCAATTTTAGGAGCAAATCCTCTATATCTACAAGAAGTTATTGATAAGGCTCAAACTACCACAGTAAATAGCTTATTCCTCACAGTTGATTGGCATCCCAACCAGTGTGGGGCAGGAAATTTTAGAAAAGAGATAAATGAATACTGGGGTGGCGATTTAAATCGCAGAACAGCCCTGGCATATGAAGCTATTCAAGCAGTTTTACAGGCGATTAAGTTATCAAATTCCCCTGTGAATCGGCAAGAAATCCGACAAAAACTGTCTGAGACAGGTATCAGGCCTGAGACAGCAGCGTCTAGTAAGATTATTGATGGTTTAAAGATTAGTTTTAATGCGAGGGGCGATCGCATAGAATTTACCACGCGGGCGATCGTTAGTGTTAATAATCAATTGAAGTTTAATCTCGTAAAAGATGTTCCTTGTTCTCAACAATAATTTAAAAAGTCGCAATAAAATGCAACTTTACTAAAAATAAATTTAATTGTAAAGTTACATAACAAATTTAACAATTTTCACTTTATCTGACGATATTCCCTCAGAGGTGTAAGAGCATTTTGAATTTTAGATATGGAGTAATTCATGATGTGTCGTCAACTCATCCAAAGACTATTTTTATTTTGTATCACACTAATTTTCAGCAAGCCCTAATTATTCATATCAACGCCCTCCGCTATCAGAATAACTCTAAATGTAAGTAGAAAATTTGCCTAGTTTCTACACACCAAAAACTTGTCCCAATTCATAATCCAGGTATAAAAATATGACCCAATTTTTAGCAAAAACTACATCCCTGCAAATTGTTTTAGTTGATGGTTCTGATATCTGTCTAACTGGAACAACTGAACTGCTCAAAAATTATTATCCTGATGCAAAAATTAGCCTGGCTCAAACAGCTAATGATGCTCTAAATAAAATATCTAATTTGCAAACCAACCTCATAATTATGGATATTTGTTTACCAGAACAGCCTGGAAAAATAGCACAGACTCATATAGGTCTTGAACTCTTGCAGCAGGTGATGCACAAATATCCTAAAATGAATATTCTTGTCCAAAGCCCTTATGTGAAAAGACTAGTGCAAATTAAACCTGCAATTGATACCCATAAAGGGGGCTTTGTTATTGCTGATAAAAATATTACTAACCAAGAAATGCTCTCCAGAATAGATGGGGCATTAAGAGGATTTACCTGTATCAAAGAAATTACAGACATTCATATATATCCAAATATATATGAGGAATTAAACGTTAAACCAGAGATATTAAAGTTACTCAGCCTAGCCTTTAATGAAGGATTCCAAGATAAAGCGATCGCTGCACATATTTGTGTATCTGAACGCACAGTTCGCAACCACTGGGATACATTGCAAGAGGCTTTAGGTATTGATTGTGATGAATTAAGAACTCAAGGGAAAAACATCAGAATCATGACTAAAATTCGCGCCAGAGAAGCAGGCTTAATTGATTAGTTCGTAATAAGGACTTTAGTCCTTAGAAATGCAGGACTAAAGTCCTTACTACAAACTTATTTTCTCAAATCATGCACGAGGTAATCTATTCATGATAAATCCATCTCGGCGTAATTTTTTACAACTGTCTCAAACTAAATTATTAATAACTGGGCTATTAATCAGTTATGTGAGCTTTATTTTGTGGCTAGGAATGCGTTTGATTGTGATATTTAGCGGTGCAGTAATTGTTGTTTTGGCGATCGCATCTTGGTATATGCAACTCCAACGGCAAAAAAGCCGCATTTTGGCAAATTCAGCAGATTTGCTGCAATTAGATGTATTTCTTGGTCATATCAATTACTTGGATAACCAGATTCCTCATGCTTGTCAATCTCTGTGGCGATCAGTTCGACAACAGACTTTAACGATTCAGCAGATTACTATCCAAATTTCTCAGCAGGAATCAACTTTTACTCCAGACTTGCTAGAAACCTTGCACACCGTTTTAGATTTGCTTGACCGACTGGTAAAGGCTTTGCAAGTAACTGAAAAAGTCCAAACATCACACTATCGAGAATTGGCAAAACAACAGTTGCAAAGCAGTCTGACCCGACTTCAGCACACCCAGGATCAACTTCAGGAATTGCACGACCAAATAGCACTGGACAATTTGGGACAACCTATACTCACTAATTCTGGTGTGATCTCAACACGACTGCAAACACTGATTGTTGAAAACACGAGAGGAATTTTAAGAGACTAAATCACATGAAAAAATTACGTTTTCAATTTGGGCTAGTAATTGGGCTATGCCTCAGCTTGTTGTGCGCTTGTACTATACCCATAGATATTGATTCCTTTGAAAGTAGCGATCGCTATCTGCGTGAACAGCTTTTACCAAACATTCAAGTAGATTCACAGCTAGTATCTGATACCACGTCCTATACTGTCGTGATTCCTCCGGTGGCTGATTCTGTACCTGATCCCAACACCTTTCCTCTGTATGGTGCAAAGCCTAGCAACAATTCAAATATTGTGTATGTGGAAATCTATAGTTCAGCAGAAAAAGCCAATGGAGAACGAGACGATGAACGTTGGTTAGTTGATGTTGCCGAAAAATTTAATCAACAACGTCAAAAACTCCCATCTGGACAAGTGATTCAAGTCGGGATTCGGAATATTCCGTCAGGATTAGGCGCACAGATTCTCGCAGCCAGAAAAGGGAAACCCGCAGGCTACACCCCAGCAACTGCTATGTGGTTGGAACTACTCAAAGCAGAAGGATTATCCCTACAAGCGATCGCACCTGCTTTAGCCCCCAACCAAGCCATCTTTGCTATTCAACCCCAAGCCTATAAAGAACTAGCTCAAGGTGGAGAGGTGACATTTGATCGGCTGATGGATGCTATTCTCTCAGGTAAAATTCAAGTTGGTTATTCCAATCCTTATATTGCCTCATCAGCCTTAAATTTTCTGCACACCTTACTATGGCGTTCAGCCGGTCATGCTCAAGATGGTAAACCATTGACTATCGCTGAACTAGATGAGCCTCAAGTGACTTCAGCTTTTAGCAGCTTCCAAAAACAAATCAGCCTGACAACACCTACATACTTAGACTTAAAGCAAATTTGGCTGCGTGATTCCCAACAGTTTCAAGCGATCGTCATGGCTTACCAAAGCTATGTCAACTTGAAGAAACAGCCGGAATTTGCCAAACTGGCTTACATTCCCTTCGGTAATCCTGAAAATTCACCATTAGTAGGATTTGATTGGAATAGTGCATCTGAGCAAGCAGCTTTGAAGCAATTTGCTACCTTCGCTACCTCTGCACCCATGCAAGAATTAGCAAAACAACAGGGATATGAACAAACAGAATATCTCAAGCGCAGTAAATTTCCACCCATACCATCAGGGGAAGTGTTGAAAGCGGTGCAGTCATTCTGGAAACAACGCAAGGATGGCGGACGGACTGTATATATGGAACTGATTGTAGATACAAGCGGTTCGATGGAAAAAAACAACCGCCTCAAAGCAGTTCAGGAAGCCTTACGATTTGCTAGCAAACAAATCAACCGGGGTAATCAGATTGGGTTAATTACATTTAGCGATCGCCCCGTTCGCCGAATTGCGCTTGCTCCCTTCAATGAATTAGAACAAAAACGATTATTTGCAGCCATAGACCAACTGCAACCTGATGGCAATACAGCCCTCTATGACGGACTAGCCGTTGGTTTGGCAGATTTGATGGAAAAACGCAAAACCGATCCCAACGGGCGATTCTACGCCTTACTGCTGACTGATGGCGAAAGCACCACGGGAATTGAGTTTGCACAAATTCAGGATGTGATTAAGCACAGTGGAGTGAGAGTTTATCCCATCGCCTACGGTGAAGTCAATCAAGAGGAATTAGAAGCGATCGCCGCAATTCGAGAAGGCAGCGTTTACCAAGGTACACCCGAAAAAGTCCAAGTTCTGCTCAAAGACTTGTTTCAGACTAATCTCTAGGGATTGGGGACTGGAGATTGGGGATTGGGAAGATATTTTCTCATAAGTGAAAGATATTACGAATTAAAAAAATGAATCTCAACACGCAATTACTTAAAACTTTAGGACTCAGTTGGTTAGTTTTTTTGCTCACTGGATTGCTAATCAGTTGGTTGTTTGCAATTCCCTCTATTACACTACTGATTGATCGCAGCTATTGTCCGGCGACAGAATGGCAGAAGGTTGTTCAAACTTATACCACACTCTATCAGCAACATCAACAACGCCGGTTGCGATTGCAATCTGTCATTTTGTTCAGCAGTTTAGGAGAAGATAGATTGTCAATTCCACCCAAGCCTGAAGTATTACAACAGTCACCAACCTACGGACAAGCACAGTCACCAAGGCAAATGCAACTACGAAAAAACTATCCCCAAGCACAACTGTTACAGTGTCCGCAATAATCACCTGTCCCCTGTCCCCTGTCACCTGTCACCTGTCACCTGTCACCTGTCACCTGTCCCCTGTTTCTCTCTAGTACAAATAAAGCTACCATTGAGAATAGGTGAAAAGGTGACACTAGTCTATGTTAGAAGCTTTAATTGAGCCATTGCAGTATGGATTTATGCAGCGATCGCTAGTGATTGCGATTTTGGTGGGTTTGTTGTGTGCGGTTGTGGGTAGTTACTTGATGGTGCAAAGACTAGCACTGTTGGGCGATGCTATTAGCCACTCAGTTTTACCAGGATTGGCGATCGCTTTTATGTTAGGGGCAAATATTTTTATTGGCGCGTTTATTGCTGGGGTTTTTAGTACGGTAGCCATAACTTGGATTAGGACGCGATCGCCCATTAAAGAAGATGCCGCAATGGGCATAGTTTTCTCTGCATTTTTCGCCCTTGGCATTACCTTAATTACTATTATTCAAAAAGATAATAAAATCGACCTCAATCACTTTCTTTTCGGCAATATTCTGGGTGTAACTGTAGATGAAGTACGGGACACAGCCATCATTGCCGCCATTGTTTTAATAGTAATTGTTCTGTTATATAAAGAATTACTATTTTACACCTTTGATCCCTTGGGAGCGCAAGCCGCAGGTTTACCAGTCAATCGGCTTAACTTTGGCTTGATGCTATTGATTTCGTTAACTATTGTCGCTAGCATGAAAGCTGTAGGTGTAATTTTAGTTTTATCACTATTAATTACACCAGGCGCAACTGCCTATCTTTTAGTTAAACGTTTACACCAAGTCATGTTTTTAGGTGCAGTCATTGGTGTGATTTCTAGTATTAGCGGTATGTATCTCAGCTACTTTTATAATTTGCCCTCTGGCCCAGCAATTGTCTTAGTAGTGTCAGGATTATTTCTGTTAGCTTTATTATTTAGTCCCAAACATGGCGTTTTAATTCCTACTAGTAACCAAAAAGGATGATTTTTTCTATAATTATTGATTGTATAAGCCATAAGATGAGTTAACTTCCCATCTGTTACTAATTTTTTGGAGATGAAAGATACTGGCATAATGACACGCACTTGGACAATAAAAAGCCAGTTGAATTATAGCTTGGGAAAAATCCTGAGAAAATCCAGGACGGGTTAACCAGTAAAAACAAGTCCAGCGATGATCATAATCGTTCCGAAGTTGATTATACTGCTCCTCGGAAATGAAATTTACTTGATTATCGCCGAGAAAATCTTGTAATAGAGAGGGCTGCTTGTTGATAAAAACCCAATCATCATAAGTCTCTTTTTTTGGAGGGTATAGATTTTCATTAGTGGTTATATTTCCGAAAATCTTCTGATGCCAGAACCATTTTCTCGAACTCAGATTTCCCCAAGAAGTTATTTTACCTTCACTATCTGTAGAAATAATTCCACTAGATTTTTTAATCAGTAACGCTCCTTGTAACTGTCCGTCATGTTGAATGAAATCAGAGAGGAACTTTGGTTCTTCTAGCGATCGCATATTAATTTTTATTAATTAAAATTTCTCAAATCTACTATAATTCATGCAAATATCTATGGCAATAAGGTTACTTAAGCAACCACAGCCATTAGAATAATTAAAATAATTAAACAGGACTGAGCTAGCAATTATGTATTTTTATCAATGTAAATATGAAGAGATAACGCCAAGCTTTTGTGTTGGTTGCAAGTGTGTCAGTTACATGAAAATATTTAGACATGATTTATAATTTCCTTACCAAATTAAGATATTTTTATACAAAAAATGTAGATAGCATCCGTTAAGCTGACAAAAGCAGTTTTAAACCTCGAAACCATGACAGCAAATAGTCCGAAAATTTTAGCTTTAGACTTTGATGGTGTGATTTGCGATGGACTAATTGAATATTTTGAGGTAGCATGGCGTGCTTACTGTCAAATTTGGTCGCCTGCTAACGATACACCACCAGATGATTTAGCTTTAAGATTCTATCGCCTCCGACCTGTAATTGAAACAGGTTGGGAAATGCCAGTGTTAATTAAAGCTTTAATAGATGACATTCCAGAAGACAAGATTCTTCAAGAATGGGGAAATATTACCCCACATATTTTGTCAACTGACAAGCTACAGTCAAAAGAAATTGCGATCAAATTAGATAGTCTACGAGATGAATGGATTGCTACAGATTTAGACGGTTGGCTGAGTCTGCATAAATTTTATCCGGGTGTAGTGGAAAAACTAAAAGTAACTATTGATAGCGAAGTCAAGCTATATATTGTCACCACCAAAGAAGGACGATTTGTACAGCAGTTATTGCAACGAGAAGGGGTGAACTTACCGCCAACAGCAATTTTCGGCAAAGAAGTCAAGCGTCCCAAATACGAAACTCTGCGCGAATTAATTACAGGTGCAGATATTCAACCCGGTAATTTGTGGTTTATAGAAGACAGACTCAAGACATTGGAGTTAGTCCAACAGCAAACAGACTTGAAGGATGTCAAGCTTTTCTTAGGAGATTGGGGTTATAATACCCAACCAGAAAGAAAAGCTGCCCAAGACAATCCGCGAATTAAATTATTATCCCTGTCTCAATTTGCTAAAGATTTTTCTGGGTGGCTGTGATAATTAGGGGACAGGGGACAGGGGACAGGTGACAGGGGAAAAGAAAGCAGGGGAAGCAGGGGGGAGCAGGGGGAGAAAAATACAATCAATGCCTACCTACTCACTACTCACTACTCAGCACTCATTACTCAGCACTCACTACTCATTACTCAGCACTCACTACTCACTTTATGCTTGATTTAACAAAATTAGCGCGACAAATGCAGGGTTTAAGTCAGCATCTTAGCCAAGAAGCTGTGGCTAGTCGCCAGCGTTTAGAGTTGGCGCAACAGCACCTCAAAAAAGCTTACGAGTGTCAACAAGAGGTGATGGAACGTCAGGAAAAATGGCGCGATCGCATTCTCTTTGCTAATGCTACACCCCTTGAGCCGCTAAATACTCGCATAGATATCCCTGTTCCCCCCAAGGTACACACTGTTATTGCTACCGATGGGTCGCAAATTGCCCCCAACCATCACGAAATTGCTTACTGTTATCTCTTGAATATTGGTAGGGTAGTCCTACACTACGGACAAAATCGCTATCCGATTATGGATAGTTTGCCAGAGGTATTTTACCGCCCTGAAGATTTATATATGTCCCGCCAGTGGGGAATTAAAACTGAGGAGTGGATGAGTTACCGCCGCACTTCTAGCGAAGCGACGGTGTTAGCTGAGTTGGCGATAAGTCAATTCAAAATTGAAGCACCCCTGGAGACTGAGGACAAGGGGACAAGGGAAGGTAATAATTCTCTCTTTGCCACAAAAATCCCTGCTTTAGCGATGGTGGATGGTTCTTTAATTTACTGGTTTTTGGAACAATTACCTATAGATGCACGCGATCGCATTTTACCCCCCATCCTGGAAGCTTGGAGTCAAATGCGTGCGGCTCAAATTCCTTTGATGGGTTATCTTAGTGCTTCTCGTAATGTGGAGGGGGTGAATTTTTTACGGTTGTTGGCTTGTCCGCATCCCGCACCAGATTGTGTCAGTTATTGCCCAAATCAACTAGAAAAAGTCCCTTGCAAGGTGTTTGATCCCTTACGAGATACGGCATTGTGGACTACTCAACTCACACCTGGACAACGAGGTCCTCTCTGGCGCAGCAATAACCGCATCCTGGAACTTTACGCAGACCAAACTATCTATTTTTGTCACGTTCACGTCGGTACAGAAATTGCACGGATAGAAGTACCCGCATGGGTAGCTGAGAATACAGCCATGTTTGACCAAGCTTTGGGGTTGATGCTGGCACAGGTACAGAAAGGCTGTGGCTATCCTGTGGCGATCGCGGAAGCCCATAATCAGGCTGTAGTCAGAGGCGGAGATAGAACCCGTTTCTTTGCCTTATTAGAGAAACAAATGATTAAAGCTGGTTTGAGAAATGTCGGTACTTCTTACAAGGAAGCCCGAAAACGAGGCAGTATTGCTTAATATTTCAACTCATTTTTGCAAATTAGTTACTCACGAGAAACCCCCAAAACCAAACATAAAAAATAGATATACCCTGCTTCCTACTCCATTTTTACAGCTAAGTATTACTTAATTTAAGCAGTTTTATTCATATGCAGTAATTTTTCTGAAAAAACAAACTTTCACTTGATAGTGAATTCAATTACTCATATTTTCCTTGTAGAAATACCTGTATTTTGCATTTTTTTATATTTTTCGAGTGATTACTTTTCAATTAAATATTTTTCTAGCTTTTTCGTAACACTTCTTATTTTTGAATTAGAGTTATTAAGTAGCATTTCCTGGTTTTTTAGGGAAGTATATATTTAATACAAACTTGAGTTTATGAAATCCCAACAGTCTAATAAATAGCTAATTCGATGTATTTATATTCTTTTTCATAATATAAATACATCGATTTGGAGATTTTGATCGATGCCCTTTTTAGATTGAAAGAAAGCCGATTTTAGATTTTTTTGTCTCATGCTGGGCTAGCGTCCTACTAAGCTACCAGCCTTTATAGGTGAACCAAAATCTAAAATTCGTTGACATGACAAAGTGTTAAAAAATAATTTCAGAGCTTAAGCATTATGAAACCAACCAAGTGTCAATCTCAACAAATAGCTAAAAAGCAATCTCTCTTCTTTGAATCAGCTATTGATTTATTCTGTATTGCTAGTTTTGATGGATATTTTAAATTTCTCAATCCAGCCTGGACAAAAACATTAGGTTGGTCGCAGGAGGAACTTCAAGCAAAACCTTTTATAGAATTTGTTCATCCTGAAGACCGTGAAATTACAAATTTTAATACACAAAAGCTTGTTAAATGTCAAGCAGATATAATTGGTTTTGACAATCGTTATTTATGTCGAGATGGTTCTTACAAATGGTTGTCATGGAACGGAAATATAGATATTGCAGAGAAATTAATTTATGCTGTAGCCCGTGATGTGACAAGTCAAAAAGAAAGAGAAACATTAATACAACAAAATATTAAAGAGTTAGAAGCATTTAAATTTGCATTAAATGCCCATTCCTTAGTAGCTATTACAGATATTCAAGGGCGAATAACTTATGCAAATGACCAATTTTGCGAAGTCTCTAAATACTCTAGAGAAGAGTTGTTGGGACAAGATCATCGCATCATTAATTCTGCTTATCACCCCAAAGAATTTTTTCCCAATTTGTGGCGAACTATTTCTCAGGGGAAAATTTGGAAGGGAGAAATTAAAAATAAAGCCAAAGATGGCACATTTTATTGGGTAGATACTTTAATAGCACCCTTATTAAATGATGATAATAAACCATATCAATATGTATCAATTCGGACAGATATTACCCAACGTAAGCTTTCAGAGTTAGCTTTATTAGAGCGATCGCGTTTATCACTCTTAAGTGCTGATGTGAGTTTAGCCTTATCTCAGAGTGGTACACTACCAAAAGTTTTACAACACTGCACAGATACTATCTCACAATACCTTGATGTTGCCTTTGCGTGCATTTGGACTTTTGAGCGACAAACTCAACAACTAGAATTACAAGCTGGTGTACAGTGTCAAAATTCTAGCTGTAATGTTTTACAACATAACCAGGACTTTCCCAATCACATGGTTTTAGCTAATAAAATCATTGGTGTTATGGCTCATAATTATCAGCCTATTATTAACGAGCAATTCAAAATTAATAATCAAGATAAAGTTATCGATCAAGCATTTTTAGGATTACCATTTTCTGCTTATCCATTAATTATAGAACAGCAGTTAATTGGTGTTATTGCATTGTTTAATCAGCAATTATTTACAGAAGCAACCCATAACCTTTTAAATTGGATTGCTAATAATATTGCTGTTGCTATTGATCGCATTTGGGCAAGAGAAGAACTTCTCAGTCGTAGAGAAGCCTTATTATTGAGTCTAGCCAGCCAAATTCGTAGTTCCTTAGATATAGATACTATTCTCGAAACTGCTGTCAATGAAATCCGCAGTTTATTACAAGTTGATCGCTGCTATTTTCTTGAGTATTTATCTAACCCTTCTCAATCTAGCTTCACAATTACTCATGAATCTCGCAATTATCAATTGCCTACAATGTTAGGTAATATGCCTCTACAGAATAATGATTTTATCAAACAAGTTTTTCTCAACCAAGAAATAATTTGTATTAATGATATTTACAATCATAGTAATATTGATCAGAATACACAAGCACTCTTAAGTGAGTTTGGGATTACCTCTCAATTACTACTACCTGTTAAAAGTAATTCTGGGGAAATGGGAGCAATTGTTTGCAGTCATTGTAGTGGCGAAAGAGTTTGGAGTCAAAGCGAAATTGGACTCTTGCAAGCTGTAACAGATCAACTAGCGATCGCCATTGACCATGCCCAATTGTACAATCAAAGTCTTGCCGCTACTTTGGCAGCGCAAACCCAAGCAGAACAACTCACCACAACTTTATATCAGTTGCAGCAAACTCAATCTCAACTGATTCAACACGAAAAAATGTCCAGTCTGGGACAATTAGTAGCTGGGGTCGCTCATGAAATTAATAACCCAGTGAATTTTATTCATGGTAACTTAACCTATGCTAATGAATATTTTGAAGACTTGATAAAGCTAGTAAATCTTTACCGCGAACATTACCCCAATCCCAAAGCCGAAATTCAAGAACTCACTGAAGAAGTTGATTTAGATTTTCTTGCTAATGATTTATCTAAACTTCTTAATTCCATGAATATGGGTACTAATCGTATCCGTGAGATCGTGTTAAGTTTACGAAATTTCTCTCGTCTTGACGAAGCTGAGAAAAAGTTAGTTGACATTCACGAAGGCATTGATAATACATTACTAATTTTGCATCACCGTTGGAAAAATAGTGGTATCGGTTTGAATATCTCCATTGTTAAAGAATATGGAAATTTGCCATTAATTGATTGTTATCCTGGGCAACTAAACCAAGTTTTTATGAACATTTTAACTAATGCAATTGATACCTTGGAAGATTCAATAGTCAGTCATCATGAACGATTATCTCAACCACAAATTCAGATTCGGACTGAAATTCTAGATAACAATTTTATTTCTATTAGTTTTGCAGATAATGGCTCTGGAATGACCGATGAAGTCAGAAGTCGTTTATTTGATCCATTTTTTACAACTAAGCCTGTGGGTAAAGGCACAGGATTGGGATTATCAATTAGTTATCAAATTATTGTCGAAAAACATGGGGGAACATTACAGTGTTTTTCAGAACCAGGTAAGGGAACAGAATTTTTGCTTAAAATTCCAGTGAAATAAAAATTACCCTTCCATAAATCCTATTTTACAAAAAGCCGCCCTTTAAGGACGGCTTTTTGTAAGTATCTAACTTCCGCAAGCAATAGTATTCTTTTGTCTTTGCTTAAGCGTATACAAACAATTCATAAATTGACCAAAGTGTTATTTTGCGTAAACTGACATCTTGCATCAGTTATTTAATACTACTTTTTGTAGGGTGGGCAATACTTCTATAGTCATGAAACTCGATTTTTACATTGTGGGTATTGCCTACCCTACACTTAGTGAGAATGGTGCAAGATATCAAACTAGGCGGCGAAGTGCTAGCAAAATCTACAAGAAACACTCTCCTTCCCTTTCTTTCCTCTTCACTGTCACTGGGTCACTGGGTTTTGAAACCCATTTTTTCGATAAAGAATTGGGATCAATGTTGATGTCATTGCTAATCCGGTATAAACTTGCCACTATTAACCTGATATTTCCTAGGAGAAAAATTTATTCAGCTGATTTTAGGTAAAAAATCAAATCCTAGTATTGGCGGAAACTATTCATCACCAGAGTCTAAATTCTATGACAAAAGCCTTGCAGTGGCTTGTTCACAAACGTTCTGTGCTGAGTGGCAAGATTTTAATTGTAGGTGCGATCGCATCACTACTGAGTATGGGCTGTAATGAAAATTCATCCCAATATAGTCAGCAGACTCTCAATCAAACCTCATCACCATCACCAATGAAGGTATCTAGACGCACAAGAGAAAGACAAGGTACAGCGTATGAAACCCCTAGCAATACCACAGAAAATCAACCCAATCTCAAAATTGGGTTAATGCCTACCCAAAATCAGACAGATCAAAAACTAGCACTTAAACCTCTAGGTAATTATTTAGAAAAATATCTAGGGCGAAAAGTTGATTTCCAAATTGCTCAGGATAATAAGGAAGTTTTACAGTGGCTAGTCCAAAATCAAATAGATATGGCCTACTTGGGATCTGTTACCTATCTTGAAGCTGTAGAAAAAGGTGCAAAAATTCAACCTTTGGTAGCTCCTATTGACACCAATACAGGTCAACCTTGGTATCGATTGTGTATTATTGTTAAAGCCGATAGCAACATTAAAACATTAGAAGACCTGAAAGGCAAAAGTATTGCTTTTGTTGATCAAACCTCTACTTTCGGGTATCTTACAGCTTTAGCAGATTTAAAACAACAAAGAATTGATAACCCTTATCGAGATTTTACTCAACTCATTTATTTGGGCAATCATAATCAAAGTATGACAGCACTAGAAAATGGCATGGTTGATGCTGTTGCTAGCAATCTTGCTTTGTATACGAATCAGCAAAAAAATGTTAAACTCACAACAAAAAATACCAAAATTATTTGGGAATCTGCTCCCATACCCAATTTTCCCATAGTAGTATCGGAGGAACTATCCCCTGAGCTAATTCAACAACTTAAGCAGGCTTTTCTAAGTATTAATACTGAAATTAGTGCTGTTGAAGGTAGTGAATTAAATGCATACACCCTTGTCATTGCTTCTGATTATGATCAGATTCAAAAAATCCGCCAAGAATTGAACTTAATGTCTCTCCCGTAAAAATGAAAATCTCTACAAAGCTACTGACTAGTTCTGCCGTATCTGTTGGACTTGTAGTGGCTATCCTCATTGGTAATACGGTAGTGGTGCAGCAAATTAAACAGACTGTACGCGAGAAAAGCTATGACACTGCGGAAACCATCAAAGCGGCTCTAGAAGCAGACAACGCCTTGAAGTCAGAAATTATTATTCTTAAAGATTTTGTTTTATTCCAAAATCAGAATACAGAAATTGAACAATCCCATGCGGAGTTTATCAACTCCCTAGATGAGTTAGAACGCTTAATGCCAGATGTGCCAGAAATATCTGTAATTCGTCGTCGTCATCAGTTTCTTCGCAATATAGCAACTCAATTAGTTGAGCAAAGTTCTAATCAAGGTAGTGAAGCAGATTCACAGCTATATTTTCGCTCTATTAATTCTTTTAGCCGAGATATTAAATTATTTCTTGATCAACTGATTCAACGTACTGATGAACATAGGCTGTTAGTAGAAAAAGATTTAGAAAATCTTCATCAAGTACAAAGAATAATTTCTTTTGTAGTAGTGGCTGTGATTTTGATGCTATTAGTTGGCAAATTTATGTTGATTTGGCGGCCAACAATCAAATCTTTGCAGAACTTACAGACGGGAACATCAGAAATTGCTACAGGCAACTTTGAGTATCGTTTGGATATTCGTACAGGTGATGAAATTGAAGACTTGGCGACAGCATTTAACCACATGGCTATTAAATTAGCTAAGTCTCATGAAACACTGATCAAAAATACAGAATTAACTCACATGAATCAACGTTTGGAGTTAGAAGTTACTGAACGCAAACAAGCAGAGTTAGAACTCCAAAGAGCATTACAAGAATTGCAAAGTACCCAAGCACAATTGATTCAAACTGAAAAAATGTCTAGCTTAGGTCAGTTAGTAGCTGGGGTAGCGCATGAAATTAATAATCCAGTGAATTTTATTTACGGTAACGTGACTCATGCTAATAGCTACACCCAAGAACTACTAGAGTTAGTCAGTTTATATCAAGAAGAGTTTCCCCATCCCAGTAAAAGAATTAAATCAAAGATTGATCACATGGACTTGGAGTTTATCCAAGAAGACCTACCGAAAATTCTTGGTTCGATGACAATGGGATCTCAGCGTATTCAGCAAATAGTTTTATCTTTACGCAATTTCTCCCGTCTGGATGAAGCGGAGATGAAAGCGGTCAATATTCATGAAGGAATTGAAAGTACACTGTTGATTTTGCAAAATCGGTTTAAGGCTAAACCAGAGAACCCCAAAATCGAAATTATCAAGGAGTACGGCCAGCTACCTCTGGTAGAGTGTCATGCAGGACAGTTAAACCAAGTATTTTTAAACATTATTAATAATGCTATTGATGCTCTCAATAGTTACAATGCCGAGCGTACCCCACAAGAAATTGAAACTGATCCTAGTTACATTAAAATTAGCACTCATATCACGAAAAATGACCGCGTAGTTGTGAGAATAGAGGATAATGGCCCAGGCATGACCGAGAAAGTTAAACAAAAGTTATTTGACCCATTTTTCACAACTAAACCTGTAGGTCAAGGGACAGGCTTAGGTTTATCGATTAGTTATCAAATTATTGTTGATAAACACTCTGGAATATTGCGTTGTGAATCAGAGTTAGAGAAAGGATGTGAGTTTTGGATTGAAATCCCTTTACATCAACAGGAAATTCGACATTCGACAGTTCCAATGGAAGCGATCGCTTACAATGGTAACACTGCCGACTTTCCCGTGTCCTACCATTGAGATACCCATCCTCCTGTCATGCTGACGCAGCAAGCATCTCACTCCCTCACCTCAGTCATGAGATTCTTCGTTCCACTCAGAATGACAAATAGTAAACCTGTCATACTGACGCAGGAAGCATCTGTGTTCTACTCAGAATGACAAATAGTAAACCTGTCATACTGACGCAGGAAGCATCTGTGTTC
>NZ_CAWUDL010000059.1:0-43320 GCF_963920945.1 Anabaena sp. CCY 9402-a | reverse complement strand
TCTTGGCAACAATGCCTACTTTACATCACTTTGAGCCTTAACTGAACCGTATTGGAATTGATCCAACTTTGTTGTTAGCAGGAATGAATACTCGCTTGCGCCACTGAATTACTTCAGTGAAACATCCAACAGCCACAAGTCGATCAGCTAACGGTAAAGCATCAACTAACTCAATTCGTGGCTCACCACCAGATCAAGAGTCGCCCTTGGTACTGAGTAGCAAACTCAAGCATTTCCTCAGCCATTCTGATGTTGTTCCGTTGAACTCGCTCAATCTTCAGGTGACCAAAAATACTAATAATAGAAAAGCAGGGAGTAATTGAGAACCAATTTGTACTAGCTCAGTTGGATGTCTTGAATCCGGCAATCCGGGAATTCCCTGGTTAGTAGAAGACATTGGTCATTTCACAGAATTTGTAATATCAAGACTGCTAAAACCTCACAAAAGTTTCTGTGAAAATAACTATGTATTTCTTCTGAACAGGAAAAAATACTTGATCCAAATTTCAATCTAAATTATGATGCTCAAAAATCAATTATTTTGTCTTGTTAGCTTCTACCCGACAAACAATTTCCATAGAGTTAGCATCAGCACTTCTGGGTTTAGGAAAAATTTCTTGCTCTGTTTTATCAACACGATGCAAATGACCATTAGATCCATAGACAGCCAATCTTCTAGAGAACAATCTGCCTTGGATACAAGCAGCACGAAGAGTTCTCCTTGCTATGCCATTACCATGCTGTTCTAACAGAGTATATTCAGTTCCTTTGACAGATGCCAAATCTAAAACAATTGGATCACCATTTCTATTAGAACCTACTTGCAGGTAAAAGTTATCTTTTGAGGTTTCAGCTATTGCTATACCACTAAATGATAATGAGAGTAGCGCAACCAATCCACCAATTTTTTTTAACCACATAATTAATATTTTTGTAAAGCTATACTTTATTTTTATTCATAAAGTATTGTTTTCGGTGTGGTAAAATCACTAGAAAATCTTTACTTAGCGATACAAGCGAAAATATCAAAAATGAGTATTTATAGCAAAATAAAAAAACCGTAGCGGAACAACTACGGTTAATTTAAGTGAAATACTGAACTCTAAACCTATTTTTAAAGTTGCTGTCTTACAACTTCAGCTCTTCACCTTTCGGTAATCTCTTTATGAAATGAAGTCTAACTACTTAAAAGATATTTGTCATTACTGAATTAAGAAATTGAAGATGGTCAAATATTCATCTAATTAACTGTGGAATTATCTGTATTGTTAGAATTTAAGAAGCTATTAAATAGAGATTCTATGTAATATCACTGAATGTATGAACTCGCTTAGATACTTTTTTGATAATATACCCAGGGATCAAGTATAAATTGTTATATTTGCAAACTGCAAAAAATTCGGTAATCAAGCATAAATAAACCTTCATGAAGAGTGCTGAGTTAAAAGATTGCCTACATTCGCGCAGCGTCCCGTAGGGAGGGGCGGGGCTTTTACCGAGTGCGAAAGTACTGAGCCATCTTCTTACTCAGCACCGACTAAACGCCCCGCTACCGCTAACAGCACTCAGCAAAGAGGATAATTAGCCTAAGTGAGCGGCTTTGTTTTCCCTGTCATCTGTAAACTGTTACCTGTTTCCTTTTATGACTTACACTCCTTAAGTAATTGCGGCATCTGCTGCTCTATTTTTTTAGCTGTCTGTTCTTCCTGCTGCAAGTTTTGCTGTAGCAGTTGGACAACTTTTTGTTGTCCCATCTGTTCAGCAACTTGAATCAAACCACGGTAGCAAGCAATTTCTAATTGTTCGACCTTAGCTTGACATCCAGCCAGTCCCAAGGTGAGAACTTTCTGACTTTCCGCAGCTAGTAGCATGAATTTTTGACCATCACTGACCAGACCAGCCGCAGCATCACAAGTGATCCGCTTTGGTTGCTGTCCTAAAGCGTTGAACACTTGTTCTAAATTTTGAATCTGTTGTTCTGTTTCTCGAATATGAGTCTCAATCAAAGACTTCAACTGGCTGTTTTGACAACACTGCAACATCATCTGCTGCGCTTCCCAAAAGCGTTGTTCCGCATCGTACATAGCACCAACTTCGTAGATAAATTTCTCTTGTAAGTTAGTGATTTTGCTAACGGGGCGTTCACTTAGTTGAACCATAGTTCTTCTCCTGGGGTTTGGACACCAAGTGATTTGGTGTTTGTACTTTTAAACTACGTTCTACCTTCGCCAATCAATTCTCTCTTCTCGTCATACCAGAGGAACAACTGACTGTTAATTATGAATGCTAAGTAAAATACATAATCATTAGTCATTGGGACATGAGTTACTCTCTACCTTGTCCCTCATCCCACATGAGAGCGTTAGTAAAGTAAAGTAAAGATAGATTAAGAATGCGCTGATAATTAAATGACTGTTCCACAATTGCAGGAAATTTCCTCTCAGTTAGAAAGTCCAAATTTGCGCGATCGCATGGTAGCGTTGGCTAATTTGCGACACATACCAGCTGAAGATGCTGTACCTCTCATCAAAAAAGTCTTAGATGATGAATCTTTGCAGCTGCGATCGATGGCAATATTTGCCCTAGGCATCAAGCCAACAACAGAATGTTATCCAATTTTGGCTAAAATTCTCGAAAATGACCCAGATTATGGTATGCGTGCAGATGCTGCCGGTGCTTTGGGCTATTTGGGTGATACTAGAGCCTTTGAGGTGCTAGCACGAGCATTTTATGAAGATACTGATTGGTTAGTACGCTTTAGTGCGGCTGTTTCCTTGGGTAATCTTAAAGATCCACGGGCAAGTAAAATCTTAATTCAAGCTTTAGATAGCCCAGAAGTTGTCTTACAACAAGCTGCCATCTCAGCTCTCGGAGAAATTCAAGATATCGATTCGGTAGATAATCTGCTACGCTTTGCTCAATCAGATGATTGGTTGGTCAGGCAAAGACTGGCGGAATCTTTGGGTCATCTGCCTACGGATAAGAGTGTATCAGCTCTCAAGTATTTAGCAAAAGATAGTCATCCCCACGTTGCGGAAGCAGCTCAGATTTCACTGACACGACTTGAGCAAAGAGATAATCAAGTCTAGTATTAAAACCTCTAACTGCTTTTTAATAATAAGTGGGATTTTTCGGATTTTGATGCAGGGTAATTTCCATTATGAATATTGAAGAATTTTTGGAATTGAGTGCTGGTAAATGGTTTTCCCATCGTACTAGTCACAATTTAGCTTTTAAACAATCGCAAGACGGTAAATCGGAGGTGATTATTGAGACACTGACAGCAGATCACCCAGAAGTTATCACACTGTGTCAACAATATGAAATTTCTCCTAGTGCTGCCTTTTTTAGCATAAAAGTTACCTGGAACGGCACAATGGGATTAGAGGACAAAAAACACACTCGCTCTACTATATTAGTGACTGTCCCGGATGATGATAAACCCAATGAAGGCAGACTACTGCGAGCAATGGGTGATGCCGAGAAAACACTTGTAGCTGGTCGGTATAAAATGGGCAGTGATGAAGCATTGACTCTAATTACAGAATCCGAAACTATGACGTCTGAAGAACGCTTGTGGTTTGCCAGCCCTAATTTACGGATGCGGGTAAGTGTCTTGAAACATTTTGATGGTTCAAGTCTAGCTTCCTTTACTTCTGAGATTCGCATGGGTGTTGCTGCGCCTGCGAAGAAAGCTTCTGAAGCTGCTAATTCAGCAAGTTAAGAGAGTGCTGAGTGCTGTTAGCGGTAGCGGGGCGTTTAGCCCGTGCTGAGTGCTGGGTGCTGTTAGTGTAGCTAGAGCATAAGCCCTTGCGGAGTTAAAAAACCGCTAAGAAAGGACAGGATATTTACTGAAGGCAGCTAATACTGATACTGGGCATTTTCTACTCACTACTCAGCACTCACTACTCAGCACTCAGCACTCACTACTCACTCATTCCTGCTAAATTTGCAACAAATTAGCGATCGCCTGTGGCATTGGCAATATAATAATCACTAGCAAAGCAATTGCCATTAAGCCTAAGATGTCCCGCCTATTATCTAATTCCGTGACATCATTTAAGGCGGGTTCATCAATCAAGGGGATGAACAGTAAAATAATTGCCCACACAAAGAATTCTGGCTGGATTAAAGACAACATTAGCAGCAACAGACGGGAAATTTGCCCAATCAGCATAGCAGTACGTTGTCCGAACATGGCATGGACAATATGACCACCATCTAGCTGTCCCACAGGCATGAGATTCAAAGCTGTCACAATTAGACCCAAAAAACCAGCTACAGCGACGGGATGTAAATCAATTGCTGATTTTGTCGTTAATTCGCTGCCTAAAGCTATTTTGGATAGTATCGCTAAAAGAATGGAATATTTAGGATTGAGAGCATCGGGGTTTAATAGACCTGTTTTATCACTCATGGGAACTATCTCTGAGTGAATCAACCCCCACATAATTAAGGGTAGTGTGGCGAGAAACCCAGCTATTGGGCCGGCGATACTCACATCAAATAAAGCCTTACGGTTGGGAATGGGACTCCGCATTTGAATGAATGCCCCAAAAGTTCCCAAGAAAAATGGTATGGGTATAAAATACGGCAGAGTGGAGCGAATTTTGTAAAACTTAGCGGTTAAATAATGTCCAAGTTCGTGGATACCCAAGATAGTCATCAGACCTAAAGCATAGGGTAAACCTTGCAAAAGTATCGCTGGGTTTGATGCTAGGGTTTTGGGATCTATGCCAGCCATTTTTACCCCCACCAAGGAAGTAGTGACTAAAGTTGCTAACACCAGTAATAAAGCTAGTCCAGGGCGGGTTAATTTTTCTGGCTTCTTGACACTTCCCTCTTTAGCTGCTTGTGCGTTAGGAACTAACACAAAAAAGGGTTTACCATTAAAACCTTCTTGAAAAATAATCAAGAAGCGATCGCCAAATCGTGATTCAATATTTGCTCTAATCTGCTGATAGGCTTGAATAGGTGTTGTTCTCAACTGACCGCGACAAATAATTGCCTGGGGTCTATACTCAATGTTTTGGATGTAGTAAATAGACCAGGGAAAACAATTTCGCAATTGGGTTTCTTCCGTCGGTTCAATGGGGCGCACAGGTACTTGTTCTGCGGTAGGATGGATAGCCGATTGTGATTCTGGGGTTTGGGCTTGGGTTTGGGTATCCCTCGGCGGTTGCCGTCCCCACTGAAACAACAGCCAGTATAACAAAAGGCAGATGATTGCAGGCCAGATAATCAGTGATGGCGGTGGAGGTTGTTTTACTCCATACGCCAACGTCCAACCACTCAACAATAATGCTGGTGTCATTAATACCAACCACAACAACCAAATTGGTGTGCGGGTGATATTAGCAACACTGCGCTGCACCATTAGATAAGTAGCCAATCCCAATAGGAGGAGAAACCAAAATGTCATTTGCTCTTCATTAATTTGGAAAAAACAGCCTCCTAGTAGAAGAAGGCAAAAGTAAAAAGCAAGAAATATTATTTTCTCAGCTTCTTACCTGTTGAATACACCCTACTCCCTAGTAGAGACGTAATTAGCCGCGTCTCTACCTACTCCCTAATCCCCACATTTGCTCATGTTCCCCCAATCTCAATCACCAAGTTCTACAACCAAGTCACCACGGGTTATCTTAGAAAATATTTTTGCCTTTCCACCAAATCGGGACACATTAGGGGGAACTTCTTATTTTATTGTAAGAAATGAAGGGAATATCCTCATAGATTGCCCATCACTAGACCAAATAAATCAAGATTTTTTGCGATCGCATGGAGGCATAAAATACTTATTCCTCACCCATCGGGGTGCTATTGGTAAAACCTCAGAAATTCAGCAAAATTTTGCTTGTGAGGTACTAATTCAAGAACAAGAAGCCTATTTATTACCCGGTTTGACAGTCACTACCTTTACTCAAGAACTGACTTTAGATGCCACAACCAAATTAATTTGGACACCAGGACATTCTCCTGGTTCATCTTGCTTACACTATAACAATATGGGAGGCGTGCTGTTTTCAGGCCGTCATTTAGTCCCCAATCTGCAAGGCGAACCAGTGCCATTACGAACCGCAAAGACATTTCATTGGCCACGACAAATTAAAAGCCTACAAGCACTACTAGAACTCTTCACACCCGAAACACTTCAGTATATTTGTCCTGGTGCGAACACCGGATTTTTGCGAGGTAAGCGAGTTATAGAGCAGGCTTATCAACGGCTTTCATCAATTGATTTAACGTGAGTTCGATGACCTCTCCCCAACCCCTCTCCGACGCGGAGAGGGGCTTAAATATCTTGAAATATCAACGAAAAATAAAGCTTTTGAAGCCTCTCTCCTTGCAGGGGAAAGGTTTGGAGAGGGGTTTTTTAAATTCGTCGAACTCACGTTGATTTACAAACCTTGTTGTAGGGAATTGGGCATTATAAATTCAAAATTAAGAATTAAGAATTTTAGAGATAGGGGATGGGATTAATATTCATCAATCACCCCAGTCCCCAGTCCCCAATCCCCTAAACCTTTGCACCCGCTACCACAGAATTTTTCTGCAACAATTCCAGAGCAGCTTGATATTGCAAATCTGACTCTGTACCAATCTGGTTGCGCTGGAGGGGTGGTTGGGAAATCACCTGATCTGGTTTAATCCCTAATTTATTAATATCTCGATGGGTAGGCGTTTCATACTTGGCGATTGTCACAGCCAAACCAGAACCATCAGAAAGTGCAAATAAAGATTGAATTAAACCTTTGCCAAAGGTAGTTTCACCTACCAACTTAGCGCGATCGTTGTCTTGGAGTGCGCCGGCTAAAATCTCGCTGGCACTGGCAGTTCCCTGATTGACGAGAATTACTAAAGGATCGTCTGTCAAAGCTGGGCCGAAGGCTTCAAAATTGCCTTCAACACCTTGGCGGTTGACGGTGTAGACTATAGTGCCTGAATCTAACCACAGACGGGCTATTTCAATGCCGGCTTGTAGTAAGCCACCGGGATTATTTCGTAAATCTAAAATATAGGCATCTGCGCCTTTTTTTTCTAGACTAGAAATGGCGTGTGCCAACTCTGTAGAGGCGTTGGCATTAAATTGTGTGAGGCGCAGATAGCCAATAGATTTACCTTCAGGGGACGAGCGTAATTCCGCCACAACTGGATTAAGAGCAATGCGATCGCGCATGACTCTGATTTCCTTTTCGCCATCTCCATCTCGTTCAATTAACAGCGTGACTAAACTACCAATCGGCCCGCGCATCCTGGCGGCGGCTTCATCTAGGGTCAAATTTTCTGTAGAAATACCTTCAATTTTGATAATGCGATCGCGCGGTTGAATTCCCGCTTTATCTGCTGGTGAACCTTCTATGGGTGATACTACCTCCAATTGACCAGTTTGGGCATTGAGGGCAATTTGTAAACCTACTCCAGTTAGTTCTCCAGAAGTATTAACCTGCAAACTGCGGTACTGCTCAGGGTCTAAAAACCTAGTAAAAGGGTCATCAAGGCTCTTGAGCATATTTTGAATGGCCACATATGCGGCTTTTTGGTCTTTAAAGGGCTTTGCGAGTGCCTTTTGTCTGGCTGCTGCCCAGTTTTGATGATTGAAAGTATCGTCCAGATAAGCACGATTGACAATTCGCCAAACTTCTGAAACTAGTTTTTGTTCCTCCGTCAATGCGTCTGCTGGTTGGATGAGTGTGCCAAAAACTAAACCAAAAGCCACTAATAGTGAAAATCCGAGCCGAAAAACCTGTTTGTGCATGAACCCCATTATCAATGTCACCTCAACCCAAATTGCCTAAGAATTCCCCAGTCACCACGTCGTTGATGAAATCTATCTCTCGATTATGTTACTTTTTTTATAGAAGTGGTGCATTGTTCTCATCAAGTTGTTAGAGAAACCATGTGAATAACCACCTCAACAAAAGATAAAATCTACTTTGTACCCACCACTAAGGGTGTTGGCTTGCAAAGGGAACGTAATATATTCCATATTTACAGAGTGTTAAGTTTCTAAACTTTTAGCACTCTCAAAGTGCAAAAGCAAACGAACAAAATCCTCTTACAAGAAAATCCCAAAACTGCTAATTGGGAGATTGAATCAACCGCAACCGATTTTTAGGAACTTGAGATTGTATGGCCAACGTTTACGACTGGTTTGAGGAACGCTTGGAAATTCAGGCGTTAGCTGAAGATGTCACAAGCAAGTACGTCCCTCCCCACGTCAACATCTTTTACTGTCTAGGTGGCATCACCCTGGTGTGCTTCCTAATTCAGTTCGCCACTGGCTTCGCCATGACGTTCTACTACAAGCCAACTGTGGCTGAAGCTTACTCCTCAGTACAGTACATCATGAATGAGGTGAACTTCGGTTGGCTAATTCGCTCCATCCATCGCTGGTCTGCCAGCATGATGGTGTTAATGATGATTCTGCACGTCTTCCGCGTGTATCTGACCGGTGGTTTTAAAAAGCCCCGTGAATTAACTTGGGTAAGTGGTGTTATCCTAGCTGTGATTACCGTCTCCTTCGGTGTTACAGGTTATTCTCTGCCTTGGGATCAGGTTGGTTACTGGGCGGTGAAAATCGTCAGTGGTGTGCCAGAAGCAATTCCCGTAGTCGGCGTACTCATCTCCGACCTACTACGTGGTGGTTCTAGTGTCGGTCAAGCAACATTGACACGTTACTACAGCGCGCACACCTTTGTATTGCCTTGGTTAATTGCGGTCTTCATGCTGTTCCACTTCTTGATGATCCGTAAACAAGGTATTTCCGGCCCCTTGTAATTTCATCAGCCTTAATGCGAACAGGCAACAGCACTCAGTTACAAGAGCGAGTCATTTAGTTTAAACTGATGAGAAATCAGCAATTAATGGCTCACAGTTTCCCTCACGGTAAATGCTCGTATTTGAGACTTAAGGTTGGCTACCCAAAAACACAGCAGCAGGGCTAGTTTGACTTTAGGTTTGCCTGAATGATATTGATGGCTGCCATCAAAGCTTTAACTGAAAACTCCGCAGGAGAGCGCATTTCCAATATGTCAATCCAAAAAAAACCCGATCTGAGCGATCCCAAGTTAAGAGCTAAACTCGCCCAAGGTATGGGTCACAACTACTACGGTGAACCAGCTTGGCCAAATGATCTACTATATGTATTCCCAATAGTAATCATGGGTTCATTTGCTTGTATTGTGGCTCTAGCTGTTCTAGATCCTGCCATGACAGGTGAACCAGCCAATCCTTTCGCCACACCACTGGAAATTCTGCCAGAATGGTATTTATACCCAGTATTCCAGATTTTGCGATCGCTTCCTAACAAATTGTTGGGAGTGCTAGCAATGGCTTCCGTACCTTTGGGATTAATCCTCGTTCCCTTTATTGAGAACGTCAATAAATTCCAAAACCCCTTCCGCCGTCCAGTAGCAACCACAGTTTTCTTGTTTGGAACTCTGGTGACTCTGTGGCTAGGTATTGGTGCTGCTTTACCTTTAGACAAATCCTTGACCTTGGGCTTGTTCTAAGCTGAAGCTAGTCGTCAAAAACTTCTTTGACGCTTGTAGTTTTCAAGAGTGCATATCTGAAGTTATGATGTCTGATGACAAGCCACCCTTGGGTGTCTACGACAAAACTGTCGTTCAGTTCTTCGGTATATGTACTTTTGAAAACAATCAACAAGCGTCAATTTTAGTGAATTGGGAATTGGGCATGGGGAATTGGAAATTGGGAATTGGGCATGGAATTTTTCTCCCCCGGCTTCCCTAGTTACCATTCCCTAAGAGTTCTTTAATTCTGAATTTTGAATTAATTTGTCCCCAATTCTGTCTAGTTAAATTTTTTATTTTGAATCCGAAAGTTATTTCAAAATTTAAAATAGATTGAAGAACAATAAATTACAGACATTCTTGTACATATTAAATTCATGCCACGGTCAACGCTTGGCATTATGCAGCAAGACCATCTCAAAGTAAAAAGCGAACTCAAGCTCTTAAACCAAGTACAACAATGGTTTGAGGACTTTTGCCTAAAACACTTATTTCAACTTGGCTGGTCAGAAACCCAACTGTATCGCCTCAACTTGGCACTAGCAGAAGGCTTTACAAATGCAGTTCGTCACGCCCACCATACGTTACCGCCAGAGACAACCATAGAAATTGAAGTAAATCTATGGGTTGACAGGTTAGAAATTAAAATTTGGGATCATGGCAAGCCTTTTAACCCAGATGCGATCGCAGAACCAGCACCAGGTACTCTACAAGTAGGCGGCTATGGTTGGTTTCTGCTGCGACGTTTGGCTGATCGTGTTGTTTATGAACGTAGCGATGATGCGAGAAATTGTCTGGTAATCCTCAAGTATCTTCAAGAATCACAGAGGTGAGACTAATACCGCAGTCTTGCCGTGATTTGTGTTCGCACAGCTTGGTATAGCCCTACTTAATATTACTTACGTGTCGTGATTGATGGATTACCCCAAATATTTACATTCCCATCAAATCCGCCGCTAGCAAGCATTTGCCCATCACGACTAAAAGCGATCGCGCTTACCCAATCACTGTGTCCGACCAGTGTATTTAATAACTCACCTGTAGTTAAATTCCACATTTTAATGCCATCCCTACCCGCACTAGCAAGAGTTCGCCCATCGGGGTTAATAGCGATCGCATTTACCCAATTGTTGTGTCCGGTGATGGTATACACTGGGTTTTCAGAAGCGAGATTCCAAAGTTTGATGGTGCGATCGCGGCTGGAAGTAACTAAATTTTGTCCATCAGGAGTATAAGCAATATCTGTCACTGCGTCAGTATGGGCGACAAATGTCCTAATTAACTCACCAGTGCTTAAATTCCACAGCTTAATTACACCTCTTTTGTCACCGCTAGCCACTGTCTGACCATCGGGACTCATTGCTAGGGAGTGAATTGTATTATCGAAGCGTACTAACGTAGCTAGTGGGCGTTGTTGTAGCAAATCCCACATCCGAATCCCATCTAAAGCTCCACTAACAAGAACTTTACTATCAGGAGATACTGCTAAGGACAAGACACTAGCACTATGTCCCACGAAAGAACGTGTAAATTTATTGTTTTTAATATTCCACAGGTTAATAGTGTTGTCACTACCACAACTGACTAAAGTTTGCCCATCTGGGGAAATTACTAAAGATTCCACGCTCGTTTTTTGGGCTTTAGTAATACTACCCGCCTTTTTGCCTGTGATGGGATTCCACATTCGGATTATCCCCTCATTGTAAGCACCTCCACTAGCCAGAGTTTTACCATCTGGACTAAAGGCTAAAGATTTTACAGTTCCCCGATGTGCCGCGAGGCTGTGAAGGAGGCGGGGATTGGTAAATGCTCCTGTCGTTTCTGGGGTATTAACTACTGGATTAGCATAAGCAGGATTGATTTTTAACTCTTGCCAGAGGTTTATCGGCAGAGCGATCGCTGCTATGAATGCCAAAATAAAATACAGACCACCTTTTCCCTCACTCCTCACTGTTTTTCCTCACCAGATTAAAGACACAAATCAAAACTCAACACTTTTATACAGACGCGATTTATCCCGTCTCTACTCTCTACGCTGCTCAACGCCCTGCTACCGCTCTAAGCGCAGCTATTGCCCGCAGGGCTTTACACCATTCCCTAGTAAGGTGGTTTTTTCTTATTCACAGTTAGCATAGGCAAAGTCGGACTCGATGAACGAGGCGGTAGGTAATGTTGTACTACAGGCTCTTCTGGTGCAGGACGTTGCTGCTGGCTATTGCGCCACAGCTTAAAAGCAAGGCTAACACCTGCTGTCCCTAAACCAACAGCAAATAATGACCAACTATCATCCAACCCACCAATTAGGGCATCTACTACACCCATAGTCATCAAGATGGTGACTATAGGTTCTCTACGGTAGGCTGACTTTAAAAAACGAGGTAATACAGCATTCATCACAGCTTGGTTTATCCAGATTACCTTTTGTTGATTGACCAAGAATACCTCACCTGGGAATTACCCTTCTCAAGAAAACGCTTCTTAAAAAGATTATAATTTCCTTAAGTATAGAAGTACGTGTAGTAATTAACGCCTTTGCATAAAGTTTTTGCAAGTTGAAGCTATTACTAGCAGTCTCTACTGCGCCTTATAAAGATAAAGGGTAACTTGTGTGTAGGTATTCCACTATTAACTAATACAGTTTAAACCAGCTAGATGTTCCAGCTGGTTTAAACTCTTCTAATTATTAGCTTACAACTTCAACACTAAGAACTACTTAAGGCCAAGCCAAGAGAGAACACCTTGATTGGTGGCATACTCAATTACCACCATTAAGAGAAATCCAATCATGGCAGCTCTACCATTTAAACGTTCGGCATACTCATTAAAGCCAAATTTAGGCTCTTCTAGTTTGGGTGTAACGGTAGGTTGTGTTTGTGACATATTCTAAAAACCTCTTTTCGGCAAACGGGAATGAATAGCGAGTTGTGAGATGATTGCAGGGCTTGAGTTTCAACATAACTTAAAAAGCTATGCTAACGCTCGTTAATAATTTGTAATTATTCTTTATATATTGTAGAAATAATTGGGCAATCGTCAAGGGATAAGTGCTTTGAGGTTTAGTTAATTGAAATAGGGAAACCTAATGTTGTAGATAGCTATCCCTAATACGGAACTGTCAGTCTGATACTGGCAGGCTAAATTAAATAAAAAATTGAGCAGAGGCGTTACATGGAAATCGGTGTTCCTAAAGAGACTAAAGATCAAGAATTTAGAGTTGGTTTAAGTCCTGCTAGTGTGCGGGTGCTGAAAGAAAATGGACACACTATTTTTGTAGAGACTCAAGCTGGTAGTGGTGCTGGGTTTACAGATGAAGATTATCAAAGCGCGGGTGCGGAAATTGTCTCCACAGCAGAAGCGGTTTGGAATCAAGAATTAGTGGTGAAAGTTAAAGAACCACTGACTAGGGAATACAAATTTTTACAAAAAGAGCAGATATTGTTTACTTATCTGCACTTAGCAGCCGATCGCAAATTAACAGAAAGTTTAATTGATTGTGGCATTTGTGCGATCGCTTACGAAACGGTAGAGCAACCAGGCGCAAACAGACTTCCTCTACTTACCCCCATGAGCATCATTGCCGGTAGACTAGCCGTGCAGTTTGGCGCACGCTACTTGGAACGTCAACAAGGTGGTAGAGGTGTGCTTTTGGGTGGCGTTCCTGGAGTTAAACCAGGCAAAGTAGTAATTTTAGGTGGTGGCGTAGTCGGTACAGAAGCCGCCAGAATCGCTGTTGGGATGGGTGCGGCAGTACAAATTTTAGATGTCAATGTTGAGCGTTTATCTTACTTAGAAACAATATTTGGTTCTAGAGTTGAATTGCTGTACAGCAGCTCTGCTCATATCGAAGCGGCTGTGAAAGAAGCAGATTTACTTGTGGGTGCAGTTTTGGTATTGGGAAGAAAAGCACCAATCTTAGTTAACCGTGAATTGGTGAAACAAATGCGCCCTGGTGCTGTCATAGTTGACGTTGCAGTTGACCAAGGTGGTTGTGTGGAAACCCTACACGCTACATCCCACACCAACCCGATATATATAGAGGAAGGTGTAGTACATTATGGCGTTCCCAATATGCCAGGAGCAGTACCTTGGACAGCTACTCAAGCTCTGAATAACAGTACCTTACCTTATGTTGTGCAGTTAGCAAATTTGGGCATCAAAGCACTAGAAGTCAACCCCGCTTTAGCTAAGGGTTTGAATGTGCAGAATCACCGTCTAGTACATCCGGCTGTGCAAGAAGTATTTCCTGATTTGGTAAGTTAAAATTTTTCATAATTTACTTCCTGTAGGTTAGTTATCTGTGATCAAACACCAGCCTACAGGAACTTTTATGTTTATTAATATTGAGTATTTTACTCGAAATTTACCCAAATCAATGTAATTTTGCGATTAATATTTAAGATACGGTATTAGTTTTTTATTTAAAAATTTACTCTGCTATAGTACATTATTTGTTATATTAATTGTGTAGATTGCAATAAGCAAAATAAATTAATTTTTTAATAAAGATGAAATTTGAATGTTCACAAATACCTAAACAGATAGAATTACCTTTAAGATTAGTAACTCATCAAAGTAAGTTTAATTTTGTTGATCTATTTGCTGGTATTGGTGGATTTAGAATTGCTTTAGAAAAATTAGGTGGTCAATGCTTAGGTTATTCTGAAATAGACAAACAAGCAATTAAAGTTTATCGACAAAATTTTATAAGCTACCTTAATGAAGATGAAATTGAATTGGGAGATATTACAAAAATTTCTGAACTGCCTTCTAATTTAGATATAGTCGTTGGTGGTGTTCCGTGCCAACCTTGGTCTGTTGCGGGATGTTTAAAGGGTTTTGATGATCCTAGAGGTAAATTATGGTTTGATGTGATTAGACTAGTTAATCAAAGTCAACCTAAATCTTTTATTTTTGAAAATGTCAGTGGATTAGCCAGCCCTAAAAATCGAGAGAATTTGGAACTAATTTTGCATGAATTAGAAAACTTAGGATATTGTGTTAAATGGAAGATTCTCAATGCTTATGATTTTGGTTTACCTCAAAATAGAGATAGAGTTTTTATCGTTGGCATTAGGAATGATATAGAAAAATGCCAAGAATATAATTTTCCTAACCCTTTGAAAGTACATCCTAAAGTTTTAGACATTTTAGATGAATTTAAGAATATTAAAATTTTAGAAAAAGTCAAATTAGATTCACATACCTTATTTAAAGGTATAATTCCACCATCTAGAACTAGATTTCAGAAAGATGATGAACTGAATGATTTTTTTATTTTTTCAGATTTAAGAAATGGACATACAACAATTCATTCTTGGGACATTATAGATACTACTGATAGAGAAAAAATGATTTGCTTAAATCTTCTAAAACATAGAAGAAGCAAAAAATATGGAAACAAAGATGGTAATCCTTTATCTTTTCATGATTTTCTGGAAATAATACCTGATATGAAGTTAACTGAATTAAATAAGTTGGTAGATAAACAAATACTTAGGTTAACTCATGGCAATAAGTATGAGTTTGTTAATTCTAAGAATATGACAGGTATCAATAATATTTATCGCATTATATTACCTACTGCTGATATAGTACCAACGTTAACGGCAACTGGTGCTAAAGACTATATAGCAACAATATCAATTTATGCGACTCATCCAGAAGAGTATAAACGTATTTTTTTAGAAAAAATATATAAAAATAAACAATATATACCAATTACTGGAAAGCACGCTTGTAAATTACAAGGGTTTCCTACAGATTTTAAATATCATGAAAAAGATGATATTGCCAAAAAACAGTTTGGCAATGCTGTTCCTATACCTGTTGTTGAGTATGTTGTTAAAGAATTACTCAAGATTATAAAAATATAGTTTTGAGCAAAAATTAATACCTTAAGTTACTTTTATTCGCGTTTATAAAAAATATCATGAAATTCTGCTGCGAAGTTCTCTTGACCTAGCTCAACAAAAAGTGATTTAAGTTGTTCAAATGTATTTTCTCTTCCAGAGCAGAAATCCCAAAACTCATTTTCAACCCATATATCTTTATTGATATCCAATGGAGAGTTAGACAACATACTTTTTTGATGTTCATACCAAGATTTTTTAAAAGGATTAAAAGGAATAGCAATACGAGCTTCTAAATTTGCATAAGGGTTTTCAGCATATCTATATGCGTACCATTCTAGAAGTTGTCGATTAAATCCTTTAAAATTCCCTTGATTTGGTTGCGTAGTTTTTATATCAAAAATATATTCAATGCCATTTTTGCAAAAATGGATATCAACACCAGTTCCAGATGGAGGAGATGTATATTTAATGATGTCTTCTTGATTAGTCTTTAAAGCAGCATCTTTCAGTCTATTTATACATTCTTCTGTTAAAACCCTCTGGTTATTCGGTTTACTTTCACGCTCATAAACTAATTTATTAAATTCATTCCGTAATTTTTGTGGAAATGGTTCAGGGCGTAATATTTTTTTTGTGATAATTTCAAACCCATTTATTTCTGCTAAGGTTTTCGCTATAGGTTCCCAACAAGTTGTTCCTAAACTGGTTTCTAAACCACCAATTAAAGAACGTATTCGTCTTTCAATTGGAAAAATATCATCTAATACTTGGTAATTTTGTACTTCTTTATGTTTAAAAAAGGCTCTAATTGATTTTTTAAGATTCTCCTTTATTTTTTGTTTAATATATTCATCCATATTTTAATATTCTGAATCTGTATTGTAATTAGCAAATAAATCAGGAATGGATATATTTAGAGCTTTAGCTAATTTTTCTATATTGTCCAAGGACACATTACATTTTCCTGATTCAATACTTGAAATGTAAGTACGATGAAGTTCTGCTTTTTTAGCTAATTCTTCTTGAGATAAGTCTAGTTCTCTTCTTCGCTTTCTTACAGATCGCCCAAAGTGATACTTTATATTCACCTCTTTTATTTGTCCCAGCTAGACATCATCAACAAAATAAGACTTTAAATCTACAGATTATAAACTACATTTTGTAGACTATAGTTGACATAATTACCAGCCAATTACAAACTTTCGGTATATTTGCACCGTGACTAAAAAGTTTATCCTAATTAGGGTGGCTAGCTAATGGAGAAAGTTAGTGGAATTTTTATCCGATTCCGTGGTGCTATCACGGATGCAATTTGCCTTGACTGCAATCTTTCATATGCTTTGGCCTGTCCTGACTACAGGGATGGGAATCTATTTAGTCATCGTGGAAGGAATTTGGCTAAAAACTAAAAATCCCGACTATTATCTTCATGCTCGCTTTTGGGCTAAATTTTATGTGCTGAATTTTGGGATTGGTGTAGCGACTGGTATCCCGATGGAATTTCAGTTCGGCACAAATTGGGCCCCATTCTCGGAAGCAGTCGGTAACTTTTTTGGTAGTGTAATTGGTTTTGAAGCTTCTTGGGCGTTCATGCTAGAAGCGGCTTTTTTAGGAATTATGTTATTTGGTTGGGAGAGAGTAAATCCTGCAATTCACTATCTCTCAACTATTTTGGTGGCTGTGGGTGCAAACCTTTCCACTGTGTGGATATTGACAGCTAATTCGTGGATGCAAACCCCAGCAGGTGGGGAATTAGTGAACGGTAAGTTTGTTGTTCACGATTATTTTCAAGCAATTTTAAATCCGTTTATGGTCAACAGTGTGCTGCATATGTTCTTTGCCACACTGGAGACATCTTTATTTGTGATTGGTGGGATTAGTGCTTGGTATATTCTTCAGCAACGCCATGCTGATTTTTTTGCTAAATCTTTGAAAATTGCTTTAGCAACTGCGATCGCAGTTGCTCCATTACAAATATACATCGGACACCTAAGCGGCGAACAAGTTTATCACTATCAACCCACAAAACTAGCCGCAATGGAAGCCCAGTGGAACAGTTCACCAGCCGGACAACCTGCTGACTGGAGTTTACTGGCGATACCCAACGAAAAAGCCGAGAAAAATGATTGGGAAATCACTATTCCCAATGCGTTGGGTTACATTCTGGAATTTAAACAGAACCTTTCTGAACCATTGCGCGGTTTGAAAGAGTGGAAAGCGAGCGATCGCCCCCACATGGTAGGTTTAATTTACTACGCTTTCCGTACCATGATTGCGATCGGCTTTTTCTTTGCCGGGTTAATGTTGTTGAGTACCCTGCAATGGTTGCGTGGTAAGCTTGCAGCCGAAAATATTAGTCAGCAGCGTTGGTTAATGTTGGCTTGGGTATTCGCTGCGCCTTTAGGATACATAGCTGTAGAGTCAGGTTGGATTGTGCGTTGTGTCGGTAGACAGCCGTGGACACTTTACGGACAAATTCGCACCGTTGATGCTGCTTCGCGTTTACCTGCAAGTAACGTGTTAGTTTCGCTTACTACTTTTGCCGTAGTTTATACAATTTTGTTTATCACAGCCATGTACTTTGGTAGCCGCATCATCCGCACAGGGCCAAATCTAGAATTACCAATCCCAGGAACAGAAATCACTAAACCCGCCATCGATACCACCCCTGGCGAGTTTGTCCCCGATGAGCGTCCAGTTGAAGCGAGGGAGTAGAAGTAGGGGACAGGGGACTGGGGACTGAGGAAAAGAAAGCAGGGGAAGCAGGGGAAGCAGGGGGAGAAAAATACAATGGCCACTCATCACTCAGCACTCACCACTCATCACTCACCACTCATTACTCATTACTCATTACTCAGCACTCAGCACTCAGCACTCAGCACTAATTATGGAAACACTCGAATATTTTCTTCCGCAAGTTTGGTTTGTGATTTTAGCTCTGTTTCTCTTCCTCTACGTCATGCTAGATGGATTTGACTTGGGTGTAGGGATTTTATCTCTCACTTCCTCCGATGATGAACGTCGGGGAATTTTAATGACTAGCTTAAGCAACATTTGGGATGCTAACGAAACTTGGCTAGTTCTGATGGCTGGGGGTTTGTTTGGTGCATTTCCCCTGGCTTATGCCACAATTTTAAACGCCTTGTATATCCCAATTATCGTGATGGTATTTGGGTTTATTTTTCGGGGTGTGGCGTTTGAGTTTCGGGAATTATCTAGACGGAAATTTTTTTGGAATCTCGCCTTTGGTGCAGGAAGTTTTACGGCTGCACTCGGCCAAGGTTTTGCTTTAGGTGCGGTACTTAAAGGAATTAAAGTTGATGAGGCGGGACACTTTATTGGTACTACTTGGGATTGGTTCAGTTTACCATCGGTGTTAGTGGCGTTAACTTTGATTCAAGGTTACGTATTGATTGGTTCTACATACTTGGTATGGAAAACTACCGGAGAATTACAAGAAACTCACTATAAAACAGCCAAACTTGCTGCATTGACTACGCTAATAGGTGCGATTTTTATTACTGTCACCACACCATTTATTTATGAAAATGCTAGAGCGCGTTTATTTCAGCAACCACTAGTTTATATTTTCGCCATTATTCCGATTTTGGGAGTGTGGTTAATTTGGCAACTTTTGAATAGTCTAAACCGCAAGGAAGAACGTGCGCCTTTTGTCTGGACTATTCTATTATTTGTGTTGTCATTCATTGGCTTGGGATTGATTGTTTTTCCCTACATTATTCCCCCGCAGATTACCATTTATGAGGCGGCTGCTGATCCTAGTTCGTTGGTAATTATGATCATTTTTATCGGCTTTCTGATTCCGGTGATGTTGTTCTATAACCTTTACCAATACATTGTTTTCCGGGGTAAGGTGACTGGTAATGGCTACGGGGAATAAACTCTTACCGGTTCGTAGTCAGGACTTCAGTCCTTTTTGCTGCAATAGTCGGTCGGAGACGATGGCGTACCCGCCCACCGGAGGTGATCGCAATAGTGCAAGATGTGTATATATTGATTTAATCAGCGATCGCCTTGAGTTACGATAATACCTGCAAATACCTAGCCGAAACATACCCAGCCGATTTTGCCAGATGGTTACTCGCATCTGAGACAACTGATATCGAGGTACTCAAAACCGAACTTACCCTCGAACCCATTCGCGCTGATTCGGTGACATTCCTACAACTTGCCAATCAAATCTTACACTTAGAGTTTCAGACTACACCTCAATCCACACGCCCGCTCGATTTTCGGATGCTGGATTATTACACCAGATTGAAACGTCAATACTGGTGCGATATTAAACAGGTGTTAATTTTTCTCCAACCCACCTCCTCAGAAATTGCGTTCAAGACTCAGTATGTAGATACCAATACTACACACAGATATCGAGTGATGAGATTATGGGAGGAAGATCCTACACCACTATTAGCTAATCCTGCACTTTTACCACTGGCAACGTTAGCACAAACTGACTCTCCCCAAGCATTATTAGAACAAGTCGCGGCGGCTGTCGATATGATTGAAGAAACAGATGAGCGACAAAATATATCCGCGTGTGTACAAGTTTTAGCTGGTTTGCGGTTTGAGAAAAGTTTGATTACACAACTTTTTAGCGAGGAAATTATGCAAGAGTCTGTCATTTATCAAGATATTTTGCAGAAGGGAGAAGAAAGAGGAAAGAAAAAGGAGGCGTTAGAACTGATCTTACGTCTGTTGACACGTCGCTTTGGTGCAATTGAGCCAGAAGTAGAACAGCAGATTTGTACTTTATCAATTACTCAACTAGAAGATTTAGCTGAGGCTCTTTTAGATTTCACTAGTCCCAGTGATTTAGTGAATTACTTAGCGAATATCTCCCCACTTCCACAGGTGACAGGTGACAGGTAAGAAGGAAGTGTTTCTTTCATTGGTTGCTATTGTGTAGCTATGCTAGTCAGAAGTTCATAAGATAGAGGAAGTGTAGCCATCCGATCGCCTGACTTCACATCACTCCACTACAATATATATATATATTGTTGCGAATTGTATAGTTAGGGTTTAGCTGTCATGGCTGCCGCCGTTTTAATTCAAAATCTACAAAAGCGTTACGGTACTGTTGAAGCCGTTAAGGATGTTTCCTTCCAGGTAGAACCAGGAGAAATCTTTGGGTTACTCGGCCCCAACGGTGCAGGTAAAACAACTACTCTGCGTGCATTGTGTACCCTCACTACACCAGATGCAGGCAAAATCGAAATATCTGGGATTTCTGTGTTGGATAACCCCAGAGTAGCTAGACAAAGGCTAGGTTATGTAGCGCAAGAAGTCGCTTTAGATAAAGTGTTAACAGGACGCGAATTGCTACAATTGCAAGCCGCGCTTTATCACCTCCCAGGCGCAGTAGCCAAACAGCGTATTCAGACAGTTTTAGATTTACTCGGTTTACAAGAATACGCCGATAAAAAAACCGGGACTTACTCAGGTGGGTTACGCAAACGACTAGACTTAGCGGCTGGCTTACTTCATGCACCAGATGTTTTAGTGTTAGATGAGCCAACAGTAGGACTTGACATAGAAAGCCGTTTCGTGGTATGGGAATTCCTGCGGAAGTTGCGGGAATCAGGAACAACAGTAGTAATTACCAGCCATTATTTAGAAGAGGTTGACGCATTAGCCGATCGCGTCGCTATTATTGACAGGGGCGTAGTGATTGCTGTTGGTACACCTTCGGAATTAAAAGATAGAGTAGGAGGCGATCGCATCACCTTACGCATCCGCGAATTTTCCCCTACAGAAGAAGCAGTACAAGCCAAAGAAATCTTACAAGAATTATCTTTTGTGAAAGAAGTCATCATCAACAACGCTCAAGGTAACTCGCTCAACTTGGTAGTAACACCGCAAAATGATGCTCTGATTAATGTCCAACAAACATTAAACAATGCAGGTTTACCAATCTTTGGCATTGCCCAATCCCGTCCTAGCCTAGATGATGTCTACCTCGCCGCCACTGGACGCACCCTCATGGATGCCGAACTAGCAGGAGTCGCCAACCGCGATCCTAAAGCTGAGAAAAAGCAGAATATGCGTTAAATCAATTCAAAATTCAACATCCAAAATGAAAGAATTTTTTGACCTTTAACTTTTAACTTTTTCATGCCCAATGCCCCATTCCCTAAATTCCTATGAGTGTAACCCCTAAACCTGATATCAATTGGCAACCAGCGACATTACCGCAAGCCAACACCGAAACAACCCCTAATTTTTTTGGTGAATTAGTCCAAGAGACATTAGCTTTAACTCGTCGCTTGTTTATTCAATTACAACGCCGTCCCTCAAGCTTATTGGCGAGTATTGTTCAGCCTGTCATGTGGTTAGTATTATTTGGTGCGTTGTTCCAAAACGCGCCTAAAGGTTTATTCGGCAGTACGACAAATTACGGTCAATTCTTGGCAGCAGGTATAATAGTATTCACAGCTTTTGCGGGAGCATTAAATGCTGGTTTACCTGTCATGTTTGATCGTGAATTTGGTTTTTTGAACCGCTTGTTAGTTGCTCCCCTGGCTTCGCGGTTTTCGATTGTGTTTGCATCAGCCATTTTCATTATTAGCCAGAGCTTACTACAAGCGGCTGTAATTATTGGTGCGGCGGCGTTTCTGGGTGCTGGGCTACCTGATGCGATGGGATTGAGTGCAATCGCTCTTATCGTCTTCCTGCTAGCATTGGGAGTTACTGCTATTTCCCTGGGTTTAGCTTTTGCCCTACCCGGACACATTGAATTAATTGCAGTAATTTTTGTTACTAACCTACCATTACTGTTTGCAAGTACAGCTCTCGCTCCTTTATCCTTCATGCCCAAGTGGTTGCAGGTTATTGCGACCCTCAACCCTCTCAGCTACGCCATTGAACCCATTCGCTATCTTTATACTCACAGCACTTGGGGACTGAGTAGTCTAGTCATGCAAGCACCTTGGGGTGATGTTACCTTTGGTGGTGCATTGCTAATCTTATTTGGGTTTGCTTTAGTTGCTTTACTAAGCATTCAACCCCAACTTCGCCGAACTCTTGCGTAATATAAAAGCAGTCCCTATCAACTTTATATTCATACATTGCTAAATGAAAAAGAGTTTAGGGATGAGAAGCTAGAAGCTAGAGGCTAGAGGCTAGTAATTTTTACTCAGCACGGGCTAAACGCCCCGCTACCGCTAACAGCACTCACAACTAAGGATAGTGTTAGAGGAACTTATGAAAAAATCACTTTCAGCAATCACTAAACTTTTAATGGCAACTATAGCCAGCGTTGGTTTCGCTTCCTTACTCACAGCGCAGCCTAGCCTTGCTCAACTTGGTACAGTAGACGCAGGTGGCAATAATGCAGATCAACAAAATAATATTGACTTTAGCAATGGCAATTTCAATATGTTTGACCTGATTCACCGAGCAACTTTAGGAACTGGTTCTTGGGATGCTAACCAGCAAAACCAACAAATAGATGAAGCCGCCAAGGCATTTAGAGAAAAACAAAACCGAGCAAATACCAACAATCAGCAGCGAGGGCAAATACTCCCTTTACCAATTATTACTAGTCCAAGTGTTAACGAGCCAGCAATTCAACTTAAGTGAATCAGAGTGCTGAGTTATGAGTCAAGCGACTACTCAGCACTCTTGAAAAATATCCTACTTCTCTTAAGATACAAGGTTGGGTTGAGGAACGAAACCCAACACCGAGATCCATTTTGGGTTTCCAAAATCCATATCGGGCTGCGTTACCCTTTACCCAACCTACTAGCTAGCTACTCACTACTTAGCACTCAGCACTCAGCACTCAGCACTCAGCACTCACCTACAGCCCTAAAGCAGCTAAAACATCACCAGCATGGGTAGTTGTGTTGACGCTAGCATCAACGTGAGTGATTTTACCTTCGGGGCTAATGACGTAAGTAACACGTTTGGCATAGCCACCACCATCAACATCGTAAGCTTTGATGAGAGATTGGTTGGTGTCAGCCAATAAGGGGAAATTCAGATTATATTTTTGGGTAAATGCCTGATGAGAAGCTTCATCATCAGCACTAACTCCCAGAACAACTACATCTTTGCCTTGATAATCTGGTTGAGCATCCCGGAAGCTACAAGCCTGCTTAGTGCAGCCTGGGGTGTCATCTTTGGGATAAAAATATAAAACAACAGTCTTTCCAGCAAAATCAGATAATGAAACGGTGTTGCCGTTAGTATCTTTGACGGTAAATGCAGGTGCATTTGTACCAACCGTTAGAGGCATAATGAACCTTTCCTGTTTTAGATTGTTGATGACTTTGAGATTTTACAATAATTTACAATAATTTCATGACATTAGTGTAAAAACTAAGGCTAAGGACAGAGGAGCAGAGGAGAACAATTTCATTTCCCATGCCCCATTCCCAATGACTCATTTCCAAAGATAAAACTATGCCTGTGGTTAAATCTCAAAACTCCAAAATCCTGACTTATCCGCCTAGCAGCGTCAAAAGGGCTGAAAAATCACTGCTTTGTTCTCCCTTCAAAATCAAATTATTTGAGACTATGCGTCGTCAGAGTGTTGCCTTGGGTGCGATCGCATCAGAAAATGGTGTCAAACATGGCTACACCCAAAAACCTCTATCAGAATTGTCCTGTGATAACGATTTGGGTTGGTTAATCGAAGTAGGCATATTGCGACGCGAAGTCGATGGACAGGGGATTACAGATGGTTTTCGCCTGACTCCTTTAGGTCATCAACTGAGCGAAAAATACCAAGGTCAAAACTTACCTGCTCCCTCATGGCGCGATCGCCTATATAATTCCGTGATTCGTTGGTTGAGACTCCCTTTATAGCTGAAACCAGCCAAAAGTTAGGATTAAGTATTTTCAGGGAACAATAAATACGGAGAAACATCAACCCATTTATTAATTCTTTACCATTTTCATCGCTGAGAACTGGTGAAATTGTTAAGCTGGGTTGCTTATTTTCCTCAATTTGAAGCGGAATATCTGCTCTGAGTCTACGATGGGCATTGGAGATTTCCAGCCTTTATGCTAAAACTCACACAAATTACGAATTACGAATTAGTCTCATCCCTTATTTTGAATAAGTAACAGTGTCTATGAAATCTATTATGGTAGTGGGGACAACTTCCCACGCAGGGAAATCACTAATAACTACAGCTATTTGTCGGATTTTGTCACGGCGTGGCTGGCGAGTAGCCCCCTTTAAAGGGCAAAATATGGCTTTAAATGCCTACGTTACAGCCAATGGAGGAGAAATTGGCTACGCCCAGGCAGTACAAGCTTGGGCAGCAGGTGTGATACCTTGGGTAGAAATGAATCCAATTTTGCTCAAACCTCAAGGAGATATGACATCTCAGGTAATTATCAGAGGTAGGTACGTAGGTAAAGTTAATGCGGCTGACTATTACGAGCAATATTTTGAAATGGGTTGGCGGGCAATTGAAGAATCTTTACAGCATTTAGGCACAGAATTTGATGTCGTCGTCTGCGAAGGTGCGGGAAGTCCAGCCGAAATTAATCTCAAGCACCGCGACTTGACCAATATGCGGATAGCAAAACATTTAAATGCCCCCACTATACTAGTAGTTGATATTGACCGTGGAGGAGCTTTTGCCCACGTTGTTGGCACACTAGAATTACTCGATCCAGACGAACGTCAATTAATCAAAGGTATAGTAATTAACAAGTTTCGGGGACAGCGATCGCTCTTAGATCCGGGGATTAAATGGTTAGAAGAACGGACAAAAATTCCTGTAATTGGTGTAATACCTTACCTGCAAGAATTATTCCCCGCTGAAGATTCCCTAGATTTACTCGACCGCAAACCATCAAAAGCCCAGACTGATGTAAATATCAGTGTGATTCGCCTACCCAGAATTGCTAACTTTACCGACTTTGACCCCCTGGAATCAGAATCAACGGTATCAGTAAGATATGTGAGTCCAAAGCATGATTTGGGACATCCAGATGCAGTAATTCTTCCAGGGACAAAAACCACAATTGCAGATTTAATCCTGCTGCAAAAAACTGGTATGGCTGAAGCAATTCAAAACTATGCTGCTTCTGGTGGGACAGTTTTGGGTATTTGTGGCGGCTACCAAATGCTAGGACAAATCATCGCCGATCCGGAAGGTGTGGAAGGACAAGCCGGCAGATATCAAGGCTTAAATCTCTTACCCATTAAAACCGTGATTACCGGCCAGAAAATTGCCCGTCAGCGTCAAGTTAGCTCAAATTTCCCCCAAGCGGGATTACCTGTAACTGGGTTTGAAATTCATCAGGGGCGATCGCGTATAGAACCTCAAGGAGATACTCAGGCCTATCAAGCTTTATTTGATGATGCTAACTTAGGATTGGTAGATAGCTGTCAATCAGTTTGGGGTACATATCTCCACGGACTGTTTGATAATGGCCCTTGGCGACGCGCTTGGCTCAATCGCCTCCGCCAACAACGAGGATTGAAATCTTTGCCTACAGGTGTTGCCAACTACCGAGAACAACGGGAGCAGATGCTAGACCATCTGGCGACTGAAGTTGAAACCCACTTAGATTTAACGCCCTTTTTGTCGTAGTTAGGCTAGATTTCATGAATGTTCGTGTCCGCTTTTTGCCAGATGATATCACCATTGATGCTGAAGTAGGAGAACCCCTATTAGATGTAGCAGATAGAGCTGGGGTTTTCATTCCCACTGGTTGTCTGATGGGGACTTGTCATGCTTGCACAGTAGACCTTGATGATGGAGATACTATTCGTGCTTGCATTACATCTGTACCACCAAAAGATGAAGAATTAACCATCCATCTATTTACTGACCCAACTTGGTAGTTTTTTCAAGCAACCACAGAAAAAATATAAGATAGGCATAGGCTCAACCAAGATGCGATCGTCATGGTAAAAACACCTCCACAGCATCGGACAATTCCCCTTCTAGAAAATGGCGACAAACTCAGCCAATATGAATTTGAGCGTCGCTACAACGCCATGTCCAACCTGAGAAAAGCCGAATTAATCGAAGGAATTGTCTACATTATGCCTGCTGCTTTGCGTTTTAGAAGTCACGGTCAACCGCATGGTTGGATTCTTACATGGCTTGGTACTTATGAAGCGGCTACTCCTGGTGTAGCCTTGGGAGTTGAACCAACTGTGCGCCTAGATTTGGATAATGAACCCCAACCAGATGCTGTACTTATCATCACGCCAGAAGCAGGCGGTCAAACAAGACTAAGTGTTGATGACTATATTGAAGGCGCACCAGAGTTAATTATCGAAATTGCCGCCAGCAGTGTTGCCATTGACCTTCATGGCAAAAAACAGGCTTACCGCCGTAATGGAGTTAAAGAATATATCGTCTGGCAAGTTCTAGAGCAAAAACTGAGTTGGTTTTATTTAGAACAGGGTGAATATTTGGAATTAGTCCCTGATGATGATAAAATTCTGCGAAGTCGAGTTTTTCCTGGTTTGTGGTTAGCGATCGCAGATTTATTAGCCGGGAATGTTCAGTCTGTATTGGCTGTTTTACAAACCGGTCTACAATCCATCGAACACGCTACATTTGTCAAGAAACTCGCAGTTTGAGATGAATATCTAGCATACTAGACTACCAAACCGTATAACCGTGGCGTTACATCATTTACAGTATTTGCGGTCAAGTATAGGGCATCTTGATTGTTAACGGCGTAAACTTTTTCAACATAAACACCCGACACTAGTTATAATTTCCTATAAGTTGAAAAAAGTCTTAAGATTAGCGTAATAGTTACGCTTGTCTTATAAAGACTAGCTGAAAATCAATATTAGGAGGACTATCTATGGCGCTGGTACCAATGCGGCTACTGTTGGAACACGCAGCTGAGAACGGTTATGGCATCCCAGCTTTTAACGTTAATAACTTAGAACAGATTCAGGCAATCATGAAAGCGGCGGCTGAGACAGATAGCCCCGTAATTTTACAAGCTTCTCGCGGCGCACGTAACTATGCAGGGGAAAACTTCCTCCGCCACCTGATTTTGGCTGCGGTAGAAACCTATCCTCAGATTCCCATTGTCATGCACCAAGATCATGGTAATGCTCCTTCTACCTGCTACTCAGCCATCAAGAACAACTTCACTAGCGTGATGATGGATGGTTCTTTGGAAGCTGATGCTAAAACCCCTGCCAGCTTCGAGTACAACGTTAAAGTTACCAGCGAAGTTGTCAATGTAGCTCATTCCTTGGGCGTAAGTGTAGAAGGCGAACTCGGTTGCTTGGGTTCTCTGGAAACCGGTGCGGGTGAAGCTGAAGATGGACACGGTTTTGAAGGTACACTCGACCACTCCCAACTTTTAACTGACCCCGATGAAGCTGTTAGCTTCGTAGAAGCAACCCAAGTAGATGCTTTGGCTGTAGCTATCGGTACAAGCCACGGTGCTTACAAGTTTACCCGCAAACCCACCGGCGAAATTTTGGCTATCAGCCGCATTGAAGAAATTCACCGTCGTCTACCTAACACCCACTTGGTAATGCACGGTTCTTCTTCCGTTCCTGAAGATTTAATCGCCTTGATTAACGAACACGGCGGTGCGATTCCTGAAACCTACGGTGTACCTGTAGAAGAAATTCAAAAAGGTATTAAGAGTGGTGTTCGTAAAGTTAACATCGACACCGACAACCGTTTGGCTATCACTGCGGCTGTGCGCGAAGCTTTAGCAGCAAATCCCAAGGAATTTGACCCCCGTCACTTCCTCAAGCCTTCTATCACATATATGCAGAAGGTTTGTGCTGAACGCTATGTACAATTCGGCACTGCTGGTAATGCTAGCAAGATTAAGCAAGTTACTCTGGAAGAGTTTGCTGCTAAGTATGCTAAAGGTGAACTAAATATGATCACCAAGGCTGCTGCTAAAGTTTAATTTTAGTCAAAGATAAATAGGGGTAATATTTTGCTCCTGCAAAAATTTTTGATATTCATATAAATCAACCGGGATACCTAAAAGTTTCCCGGTTTTTTATGTCCTCAATACACAACCTACCGTGTACACACAAGTCTTAAAATCTCAGTCACCACTTGCTTTATAGCCCTTCAATGTCATTCTGAGTGGAGTGGAGAGAAAGGTAAAGCCTGCGGCATAGCTCCGCTTAACGCGAAGCGTTCCGTAGGAAAGAATCTCGGACTTGCACCGTAGTCTCTAGATGTTTCATTTCGCTGTCGCTACATTCAACATGACAGTTGAGAATTTTGTCAAGGTTCTGAAATGTACGCTGGTAGCACTTGTGTGTACACCGTAGCAATACACAACGGAGGGAAAAGTAGGCAAAGTAGGTTGAGCGAAAGCAAAACCCAACAACGTCTTGAGAATGCTGGGGGACTCTCCGATTAGACTTACACTCGCGCCGCAAAGGGTGCGCTTACGTTTGTTATAGGATTTCTGCTCTAATACTTGTAAAAGCGTACTTGTAATCATGTAGTATTTTAATTTAAGTACCTATATAAAACCATACAGCCCAAAAAACCAGAATGTATCCCCACTCACAAAATCCTTTCGTCGTCGGAACTCCTGTTCCACCGGAAAAATTCATCGGTAGAACGTCACTCATCCAAACAGCCTTCGATCAAATTAATAATTGCAGTCACTTAGCAATATGGGGTGGACTGGGAACAGGGAAAACCTCTTTACTAACAAAAATAGCTTCTCCCGACACTTGGAGACAGAATGGACAAGATCCATCTTCAGCAGTCATAGTTCGCTTTAGTTGTGAAGCAATAGAGCCTTATTTTACTCCCTCTGGTTTCTGGACAAAAATACTTAGCTTAATTAAAGATCATCTGCAAACTGAGCCAGAACTACAGGAGCAAGTTAACACCTTGTTAGCAGAAGGTCGAGCATCAAAAGATAGCTTACGTCAAATATTACGAGAACTGGCAAAAAATCAGAAGTTATTAGTATTGCTCATAGATGACTATGATATAGCTCTTGAGCAAAATCAGGAATACTCTGATGAAAATATGCAAAAGTTTTTGGGTGAATGTCGGAACTTGGCAGTTCATTCGGAAGGAAAGCGCAATTTCTCTATTATTGTCACTTCTAAAAAACGCCTGAATGACCTCAGTCCCCGTCTCAATCCCAATCAATCACCGTGGTATAACCATTATTTATTCCGACAAATCAAACCATTTGATAATACAGAAATTGAACAACTACTCAAGCCATTTAATAAACCTATTACACCAGAATTACGGCAAGCAGTAGGAGAAATTGCTGGGGGACATCCGACGCTTCTACAAAATGCCGGATTTTGGTTATATCAAGAGTTGAAGCATAATAATGAGCCGCAAATAGAAGAATTTATCAAGGAATTTGAACGGAATACTCAACCATTTTTTGATAGCCTTTGGCAAAGATGTAATAACAAAGAACAAAATTTATTGATGCTGATGGCACTATCAAAATTAAGAGGTCGTCTACATCCAAGAAGACGATATGACTTAAAAGATGTTGACTTAATTTTGACTCAAAACGATAGAATTTTAACTTCCTTAGAGGAACAAGGTGTAATTAAACGTGTAGTCGCTAATGGCAACAACACTTCTAATTTTACTTCCTCATTAATGGAGAAATGGGTAATTCAAGAAATTTGGAATTCTAATGAAGATTCATTAAAACAAAGACAGAAGGAGTTTTTGAACCTCATGAGTCACCAGCAATCTGAAAATATGAAGAATGCGATCGTTTGGATAGGTAAAAATAAAAATGATGTCATTGCATCTCTACAATTTATTGGCAATATAGTTCAAAAAATAATCCAATTTCTGGCAATTTAAATAATTCCAACAAACAAAATATCATGGCTAATAATCCTTACATAGTTGGGATTCCTGTGGAAACTTCAGATAGTTTCTTTGGCAGAGAATCTCTTTTAAAAAATATAGAAGATAGTTTAGTTCAAAATACAAAATTTATTCTATTGCATGGACAAAGGCGTATAGGTAAATCATCGGTATTAAAAATAATTCCTCTGGTAGTATCTCCAGATGAATTTTTATTTGTATATTGTGATTTGCAAGCTCACGGACATTCTAATTTAAATGAAATTTTCTATGCAATATTCTGTGAGATTTTCCATAAAATTGGGCTAGGTAGTAATCAATTAGATATTTTATTAAATACAGATTCGGAAAACATTCTGAGAAATATCCGGCGTTTATTAGCCCTAGAAATTTATAATTTGGTAGGTAAAAAAAAATTAGTATTACTGTTAGATGAATTTGATGTTGTTACATATGATGACACAGAACAAGCAGTCCAATTATTACAACTTTTAGAAAATCTAGTCAAACGAGAAGACGAATTATTTGTAGTTGCAGTAGTTGGTAGATATCTCAATTCTATGCCTAGTTTACTGCAAGTATTTAAAAATGCAGCCTCTCAAGAAATTGGTTTATTGGATAAGTATAGTTGTAAAGATTTAATAACTAAACCAACTAAAGGTATTTTGCAATATCAAGAAAAAACTATAGAAGAAATTTGGAAATATTCATCAGGACATCCTTTTTATACACAAGTTTTATGTAATGAAGTTTTTAATATAGCCAGGAATGAAAATGATATTAGTAAAATTCCTGATGTTTTAACTGATGATGTAGTTGAGGCTTTACCCCAAGCAATTGAAAATGCTGAAGGGGGATTAGGTGGTTTTTGGGAAGGTTTGAATATTCACGAAAGGGTGGTGATTGCAACTGTTGCTGAGGCTCAAGAGTCTCAAAATACGAATATCACAAACAATCCATTAAAACTACTAGAAGACTATGGGTTAGTGATCACAGATGATTTAGAAGAAGCGATCAAAACACTAATTAATAAGGGGTTTTTAGATAATAACCCGATTAAAGTAAAAGTAGAAATAGTTAGACTTTGGCTCAGAAAAAGTCATCAATTACGGGATGAGGTGAGGAATTTAGAAGAAATAGCAGGAGGCAACGTTGAATCACTGTTGGGTGTGGCTCGTAGTCGCTGGGAAGAAAAGGGTAAACAAACGAATGCTTTAATTTTATATGAAGAAGTTTTGCAGCTAAATCCCAATCATTTTAGTAATGTAGTGGAGTTAGCAGAAAAATACTTGGAAGTAAAAGAATTTACTCAAGCTTTAAAACTTTATGAGCGAGCTTACAAAGTAGATAAATTTAGCTATGAACAAGAAATTATTCAAGGTTTAGAACAATATGGACATTGGTTAATAACCCAAAATAATTTTACAGTTGCCAAGCAGCAGTACGAAAAAATTTTAGAGATTCATCCTGACCATAGTTTAGCTAAACAAAAGCTAGCAGAAATTAAAGTATTTCAAGACAAAAATAATAATTTTAGTGTTAACTTAAGAAGAATTATCCTATCACCTATTTTCTTGACAATCTTATTAATAATTGGTGGGGCTGGAAGTATATTCGTAGGGTGGACGATTTTTGTTTCAAATCAACCTCAGACTACTACCAGTAATAATATAGAAGATAGCATTAGCCGTGGCGATCGCACTTTATTTCGTCAGATACTAAACCCGGCTCGTGACCGAGGAATTAAAAGTTTTAAAGAAGGTAATTACCTCAAAGCTGAGGAAGAGTTTAAAGCTGCTTTCAATAATACTCAACCTAAAGACCCGGAAGTGTTAATTTATCAAAACAACGCTCTGGCTCGTCAAAAAGGTAATCCTTTAACTGTAGCCGCAGTAGTACCGGCCACAGGTAAAACTGACCTGTCTCAAGAAATGTTACGGGGTATTGCACAAGCGCAAGATAACTTTAATCAACGAGGATTAAAAGGTCGATTCTTAGAGATTGTGATTGCTGATGATGCAGGACAAAACGAGCAGGCAGCAAAAGTTGCAGAGAAACTTGTTACAGATGAATCCCTGTTAGGCGTTATTGGACATTTGTCTAGTGGAGTCACAGCTATAACATTACCGATATACGAAAAAGCTAATTTACCGATTATCTCACCTACTAGCACTAGTACGGAGTTAAGAAGCTCTGTCTTTTTCAGAACAGTACCTTCAGATAAAGCAACTGGTGAGAAGCTTGCTGAATATGCTTTCACAAAGAATTTAAGAAAAGTATTAATCGTCTGGAATCCTGGTGATGGATACAGTAGAAGTATTAAATCAGCATTTAGTGAAGAATTTATCCGCCAGTTTACCAAAAAACAGGTTGATGTAGATTCTCCTGCTGAGATTAAGTTAGCTACCCCAGATAAAATGATGGAAGACTTAGCAAGTATAACTTCGGATGAATCGCCATTACAAGCGATAGTATTTTTCCCCGATACCAATAATCGTCAGAATGCTATGGAGTTTGCAAAGATGATTCAACAAGATCAGAATCTTCAAGGAGTGCAACTATTAGGAGGTGATTCTCTTTATATCCCAGAAGCCCGTTTTGTAGAAGGATTAGTTTTAGCTGTGCCTTGGTTTCGGAATACAGAGTCATCAAAAAACTTTGCAAATATAGCTGAGACACAATGGAAAGGCGGTGTGAGTTGGCGTACAGCAACTAGCTTTGACGCTACCCAGGCTTTTATTAATTCTTTAAAAATATCTACTACTATCTCTAAATCAACAGTGTTAGAAAACTTAAAACACATCAATGTTACACCTAGAGAAACATCTGGAGAAACCCTTAAATTTAACAAAAGTAGTAGAGAAATTCAGCGAGAAGCTATTCCATTGCAGGTTAAAAAAGAAACGTTTGATGTTATACAGTAATGAAAACTGGGAAAACTTAACATGAGCATTATCAGCTGGTTAACCATAAATGATCAATAATAAAAGTTGTAGCAAACAATAGAGTAAAGATGTGCTTTTTCTTTGTTGTGCTAAGACAGCGCATGGGTAACTGCTGCATAATAAACCACTGCTTAGTAAACCTATCGCAACTAATTATCTATGATATCTTTAAAGTCTCAGAGAAACCCTTATATAATCGGTCGTCCCATCAACGAACCAGAACTGTTTTGTGGGAGACAGAAGCAATTATCTTTTGTTGAGGAAAATCTGAGGCGAGGCGAAAAAGTAATAGTGCTGCATGGAGAAAGACGAATTGGTAAGTCATCTCTGTTGCAAAATATCCCTAAATTCGTAAAATTAGACAAATTTAAGTTTGTTAGCTTTGATTTAGAGTATCATAGCCAAGAAACACTAGAGTCTCTGTTAGAGAAATTAGCAGCAGCTATTATTGAACAGTTAGATATAAATACTCAAGAAATTGAAATACCAAAGGCAGAAAAAATAAAAGTCCAGAAGGATATTTTCTGCAATAAATTTTTACCCCAAATTTATGCAAGATTAAAAGATACTAAATTAGTCTTGTTATTAGATGAATTTGATGCTTTAGAACCTACATATATAGGTGCAACACTCGAATCATTATTTGGGCAATTAAAAAGCGTTGTTGAAAATAATAAAAGGCTTTTTGCAGTTATCTTTGCTGGTAGAAAGTCTACAGATATAACAAATTTATTAAAAATATTTAAATCTGTACCAATTGCAGAAGTTGGTTTATTAGATGAAACCAGTGTGCAGCAGTTGATTATTGAACCTGCTTCTAACTTACTAAAGTACACACCAGAGTCTATACAGGCGATTATTAACTTATCTTCAGGACATCCCTATTTTACTCAAATTATCTGCTTTGCAATTTTTAGTAGAGCGCGAGAATTAGAAAAATGGGAAGTAAATCAAGAAGATGTAGAAGCTATTGTAGAAGCATCTGTTGAACTAGCTGAAGCTGGTTTAGCGTGGTATTGGGAAGCTTTATCTATACCAGAGAAGGTCGTATTTGCGGCGGTGGCTGAAGCCCAAAGGATAGTTAATGAAAAACACGATCAACGCCTGAGCCAAGACCCATTGATGCTACTGAAAAGTTACAATCTTTTATCTAAAAATGAATTAAAATTAGTCATCACAGAATTAGTATCTAGAGGGTTTTTAAACGCACAGGGTAATAAAGTAAAAATAGAACTAGTGGGACGTTGGTTATTGAAACGTCACCCTTTATGGCAAGAAGCTAGAGAATTTGAGAAGCGAGATAAACAAGAAATTAAGGAAAGTTACGAAATACTGAATCAAATACATCAAGTAAGTCAAAAAGGAATTATAGCCAAGACATTTCAACATCAACAAGAAAGTAGTATCTTGGAAAATCATATTTTAAATGAATCTCCACAGAATGCGTCTGAGGGTGTATTGTTATTAAATAGTAAAGATAATACAAAAGCTTTAGCAAATAAAATTTATTTGGCTACACAAGAAAATAGATTACTTATTTTAATACTCGGTTTAGGTATAGGAGCGATCGCAGCTTTTATAGCAATTATTTACCCCATGATGAACGATCATCCAAACGACAAGCATAGCTCACCACCTGTAGAAAGCAACGGTAGTCGCTAGTTTTCAAACTATGTTGTTTTCATTAACTATTATTGCCTGTCCTTGAACTACCTTTGGTAAAACAGCTAAAATGTTTGGGACTAAAGGCTTGAGATCGGCTAAACGATTCGATTTTGCTTGCAGGACTATTACCGCAATATCGAACTGTAATAGATTCTGTTGAAAAGATAAGTTGCGATCAACCGTGATGAAAATGTCAAACTCTGCTTGTGCAAAAGTAAGAAGTTGACCATTCTTAACTCCTGCCCATCCCATCTGGAAAACTGTTTTCACTTCATAGCCAACAAATTCTCTGGTAAATTTGCGGTCAATACACTCATCCACTAGCAACTTCATGCTACCATACCAAGAATTTGTTTCCCAGTTTCTTCTAAAAATGCGATAACTTGCTCTCTAGTCACAGTTGGAAATCCATCTAAAAAATCGTCAATAGATTCTCCTGCTTTGAGATAGTCTAAAAGTGTCTCCACGGGAACTCTAGTACCAGCAAAAACAGGTGTTCCGCCCATAATCTCTGGTGATGATCTAATGATTGAGGAGTATTTAAGCATAGCTCTTTGACCTCCAGTTTCCGTACTCAATACTTTATCAATAATCTAGCTCAGATGTTAATGTATTTTATCTATCTGCCAAATTTTGATGGTTTGATCGGAACTCCCACTGGCGAGGATTTTACCATCAGGACTCAGCGCAATGGAGTTGACTTTTTTGGAATGTCCAGTCAGGGTTTCTATGGCTTCACAGCTAGAAATACGCCAAATTTTGATGGTTGTATCTGCACTGCTACTAAAAAGTAACTGTCCATCAGGACTTACGGCTAAGGATGTGATTTCGTCGGTGTGTTCTGTTAAGGTGTAAAGCACTTTACCTGTGATTAAGTGCCAAATTTTGATGGTTGTATCTGCACTACCACTAAAAAGTAACTGTCCATCAGGACTCATGACGATCGCTTTCACATCACCAGCATGACCGATAAGTGTACGTAAAGGGTCGCCTGTCTGGGGATTCCACAGTCTGATTTTGGTGTCGGAACTCCCACTGGCGAGGATTGTACCATCGGGACTGATGGCGATCGCATGAACGGCTGATGTGTGCCAAAGGGTGCAAATGCGATCGCCTTTTTCTAAATTCCAGATTTTGATTTTATTGCTACCGCTTGCTAAAATCTGTCCATCGGGGCTAATCACTACAACATTCACGGGTTTTTGATGTCCTAGGAGTGTATGCAGTAGTTTGCCTGTTTTTAAATCCCAGACTTTGACGTTACTTCTAGGGTGTTCGCAGCTACCCACAGCGACAAAATCACCGTTGGGACTGACAGCAACTGATGAAACTTCGCCTAGATTCCCGGCTAAAGTCTTGACAAAATGACCATTATTGATGTCCCAGATATTGAGATTTTGGTCTGTACAACCACTAACTAAAACTTCACCCTCTGGACTAATGGCGACAGATGTGACTTTACCAGAATGTCCTGTGAGGGTGTAACCTAGATCGGGAGTTGCTAAGGTGCGTTTGTGTTTGAGATGTGCGATCGCTGTTAATAATTTTTCAACATCTAGAACACTCTGTCTATCGTTGACGGTGAGGAAATATTCCTGTAACTTTTGTACATACTCCTCATCTTCGATTTTGATGGCTGATTGCATTGCCTCTAGGGGGCTAGCCAACTCTTGGAGTGAGACTTGATGTAAATCTAACCAAGTATTTATGGAGTAGTTTACCTGTGTTTGTGACCAGGTGCGATCGGGTAAATGAGCTAAACTCTGAGCTAACTGTAAAGCTAGTTCTGGTATCCAATAAAGCCGCTCTTTTGATAAAGCTTGGTAAATTTGCTGATAGCTTGTAGCGATCGCTTGCACTGATTGTAGATCAAAAGTGTCTTTGAGTAAGTTTGAGAGTAACTCTGGCAGGAGGGGGGGGACATCATGATGCACTAAATGATAGATATCTGCTACCCATGCAGCTACTAAACTATGACAGGTAATTAATACTTGAGAAAGTTGCTCAAAATCTTGATGATTAACTTGGTATTTTAAATCTAGTTTACTGGTATCAATTCCATGTGCTTGCCATTTTTCAGCTTTCTCTAAAATCGCTAAATTAACTACATTATCTTTACCAAATTTGTTGATTTCTGCAATATCTTCTCCCAATTCTAATAAATTATTGCGGATTTTTCTCCACTCTAAAGCCCGATTTTTAGCAGATTGCTGAATAATTTCTCTGTAAGGGATACGAGAAATAGTTTTATAGTAATAATTTGTTTGTCCTAAACCCCAATAAGCAATACGGAAATTTAAATAATCGCCATCATTTTCGGTTTCTAAAATTAAAACTGGCTCTGTTTTTAATGTGCCGAATAAAGCCTTAATGCTAGATTCACTGTGGAAACGTTTACTATCCCAAGCTCCTGCTAAAAATTCTGTTGGTCTAATGGGATTATGTAGGGAGTAGTTGTTGTTGATGAACTCCCTGATTCCCTCCGCTAGCATTGTTTCTGTACCAGCATTCTCATCATTATTGTGGTCAAATCCATCAAATTTTACTTGCGGTGGTGCTAGGAAAATTTTTAATGGTGTACGACCATAATCTTTGTGAGATGCTAATATCTGAGAAGGATATAATCTTAAAGGCCAGTTATCAAGAATTTTATTAATTTCTGGTAGATTTAGAGCCGTCTCCCTTTCTTGTTTGGTTACTTCTAATTGTGTTTCACGATAATAAACTGCTAGTTGCTTTTGCAAAAGTTTTTCTTTCTCAAATCCTATCTCTACACTTTTTTTCGGTTTGGCTACATTAGCAATTTCAATAAATGCTTGAATTGCTTGAGGAAGTGGGTATTTAGTTGTATCTAGACTTTTTTCCGTTCTCTTTTGTATAAGAGTGACAACCACAGGTGCAAACTCTATCACTAATTGAATGAGTAGCCTTAATCCTTGCTCCATAAGGAGATTCCTGTTAAATTAATAACTTTAATGCTTTACTGATAACCCCAGTATTAGTTAGCCAATAGACAAAACTGATACTTTCATTTGCTTTTTGTTTCGTGGTGACATCTATCTAAAGATATCTCTATATATGGCCTATCCTACTACTTGAGGGAATCCTTTTGCCATAAAAGTTTATTTCCCTAAAAATTTGATTCATAAAAGAAAAAAGAGAAGGATAGCGTATTTGCTTGTTATCCTTCTCTTTTGGTGATTAAATGCTAGGGGAAGACCAAAAAATAAATTATCCGCCATTGATGGTTGGGTAGGGTGCGTCAGTATGAATAATTTCTGAGTGTAGTTAGGTTCTACCGCACTGACGCACCCTACAGTTACTACTATCCTACTACTTGAGGGAATCCTTTTGCCATAAAAGTTTATTTCCCTAAAAATTTGATTCATAAAAGAAAAAAGAGAAGGATAGCGTATTTGCTTGTTATCCTTCTCTTTTGGGGATTAAATGCTAATTTTTACAGACTGATACTACAAGATACTAAGTACAGTTTTACATTAGTTGGTAATTTTTTTAAACGTGGAGGAAAGCGGAGTCCTTCCCAGGTAGATTGACTATTTTGTACTTAGCGATATTTATTAAAATCGGATTCCCAACTGTCCATTGACTCCCCGTACAGAATTATAACCAGCACCGATGAAGAAGCGATCGCCTGCATTTACCTGCATACCACCAGACAAAGCCACGCCTTTATCTTCAGAATAATATCCCACTCCCACATAAGGGGAAAATACTGGTAAACTCAAAAATCTCAGCACATCTACCCCTGTAGCACCATCAGGGCCAACACCTAACTCTACACCTAAATTCACAGCTCTCGCGCCGACAGCATAGGTTGTATCCCCATCTTTACCGCCGACTGAAACCCAAGGTTGAGGGATGATTTGCGCTGCTGCGGGACTAGGAGCGAATAAAGCTAAACATCCTATTAATGTGATGATTGATTTGGCAATAATTGCTCTATTCATACTTGCTCCTCAACACTACCTACCAAGTTGATACAAGAGAATGACTAAACTAGATGTAAAAAAGTTTCTAGTTTTTGGTAAAGTAATGGGAAAGTGTGACACTTTCTAAAAAGTCCACAAACACCAATATTCTTAATAACATCACCTAACCCTTCAGTAACGGGTAGGACTCCAAGGGAGGTTTAGATGAAAGTCCTGCATGGCTCGTGGATACCAAATACAGCATCGGATTTTATTCAGTCGGGTTCGTTTTACCTATGGGTAGAAACTCCTATAAGTAAAAAAAAGCATACTCATCCACAAGCTCACCCTGGACATCTATCTTCAGAGGAATTAATCTCTTTTTTAACGGGAATTTTAGGTTTTAAAGAGCGCGAATTACAATTAAAACAACGCATATCTACCCAATATTTTGCCCTACCCACAGCTAATAATCAACCTTTACCTTCACCAGAATTAATCAAGTATCTAGAAATCGAAGTTCCTGAAGAATATGAAGAGTTTCAATATTGGCAAGTAACCTGCTATGAAACTGTTGGCTCACTTAAATCAGCAACAGTAATTAATGTTATTAAATTACTTAATGATATTCATTTTTTAGCTCTGTACAATGCTAATGAATTTCAACTAGGATCAGATTTATTATTTTGGTATCATTACACTCAAGAATTTAGACAAATAATTCTCAAAGACCAATATATTCCGTCTCTAAAATATAGACCTATAGCGGCAGCTAAAACAACTAAGAAAAAAAGTAAGTCCCCACAACCACAGGAATTTGAGATATATGCTGGGTGGGAAATTATCTCTGAGCAATACGAAGCTAATATTCAAAAGTATATTGAATATATGCCCCTGATTTGTATGGCAGGAAATACTATACAGAGCGATAAGATAGAATTTTTTGATCGGGAAACTCTATTACGTCACTTTTCTGAATGTCTCCTCAACAATTTAGTGACCAATACACCCTCTACAGCTGCTTTTGACAAACAAATTGCCGATTCTCTAATTTATTATTGTCTTTATCCCCAAAAGCACAATCCACTGAGAACTTATACTGTTCTCCAAGAATATCAGCAATGGTTGGCATGGAAAAATAGAATTATCCGTACTCAAGCTGATTCACCGTTTCATCTGTGTTTCCAGTTACACTCTCCCACGGCGGAACAAATAGACAATTGGCAGATGCAATTTTTGGTATCCAGTAAAAAAGACCCTTCTTTAAAGTTGGCTTTGGCTGATTACTGGACGATGAACCAAAAAACCAAAACTGGTGTAAACAAAGAATTTGGTAAGGATTTTGATACTAATTTGCTGTTGAGTTTAGGCTATGCAGCACGGATGTATCCCAAACTTTGGCAAGGTTTGGAAACGGACTCTCCCACAGGGATGCATCTGACTTTAGAAGAGGCGTTTGACTTCCTGAAAGATAGTGCTTGGGTGTTGGAAGACTCAGGATTTAAGGTGATTGTCCCGGCTTGGTATACACCGGCTGGTCGTCGCCGTGCAAAAGTTCGCCTCAAAGCGTCAAGTCGCAAGCAAGCTGCAACTAAAGGTGAAAGCAAAAGCTATTTTGGTTTAGACTCACTGGTGCAGTATCAGTATGAGTTAGCAATTGGTGAACAGCCTGTCACACCCCAAGAGTGGGAACAGTTAATTAATGCTAAAGCACCGCTAGTGCATTTTCGCGGTCAATGGATGGAATTAGACCGGGATAAAATGCAGCAATTACTAGAGTTTTGGCAATCCCACGGTGATGAACAGCCGGAAATGAGCTTGCTGGAGTTCATGCAACGCAGCGCGGAAGCAGGGGACGAATGGGAAATTGAGTATGACGCAGGTTTATCAGAAATCATGGCGAAGTTGCAAGATAAAAGTCAGTTAGAACCGATTTCTGAAGACTTAAATCTGCAAGGCAACCTGAGAGAATATCAAAAGCGGGGTGTAGCTTGGCTGCAATATTTAGAAAAATTGGGATTAAATGGCTGTTTGGCAGACGATATGGGACTTGGTAAGTCTGTGCAGGTAATTGCTAGATTAGTCCAGGAGAAAGATAGCCAAAATTCCCAACTACCGACATTATTAATCGCGCCGACTTCCGTTGTCGGTAACTGGCAAAGAGAAATTGCCAAGTTCGCACCCCATTTAAAAACTATGGTGCATCATGGTAGCGATCGCCTGCAAGACTCTGCCGATTTTAAAGCCGCCTGTAAACAGTATGATGTGATCATTAGCTCCTTTACCCTAGCGCGCAAGGATGAAAAACTCCTGGGTAGTATTGAATGGCAACGTCTAGTTTTAGATGAAGCGCAAAATATTAAAAATCCTAAAGCGGCGCAAACTAAAGCAATTCTCAAACTCTCAGCAAAACACCGCCTAGCTTTAACCGGTACACCTGTTGAGAACCGTTTACTTGATTTGTGGTCTATTTTTAATTTTCTTAATCCTGGTTACTTGGGTAAAGAAGCACAGTTTCGTAAATCTTTCGAGATTCCCATTCAGAAGGACAACGACAAAGTTAAATCAACTACCTTAAAGAAACTGGTTGAACCTTTAATTTTACGGCGCGTTAAAACAGACCAATCTATTATTAATGACTTGCCAGATAAAGTTGAACAAAAGCTCTATACCAACCTGACGAAAGAACAGGCTTCATTGTATGAAGTGGTAGTCAAAGATGTGGAAGAGAAATTACAAGAAATCGAGGGGATAAAACGCAAAGGCTTAATTCTCTCCACACTGATGAAATTGAAACAGATTTGCAATCATCCCAGACAGTTCCTTCAAGATAATAGCGAATTTTTACCGGAGCGATCGCACAAACTTTCCCGCTTAGTAGAAATGGTAGATGAAGCTGTCTCTGAGGGTGAAAGTCTGCTGATATTTAGTCAATTTACAGAAGTCTGTGAACAAATAGAAAAATATCTCAAACATAATCTACATTGCAACACTTACTACCTACACGGTGGTACAAGTCGCCAACGTCGGGAACAAATGATTCATGATTTCCAAAATCCCGATACAGAACCATCTGTATTTGTTCTCTCCTTAAAAGCAGGCGGTGTTGGTATCACTTTAACGAAAGCCAATCATGTCTTCCATTTTGACCGTTGGTGGAATCCAGCCGTAGAAGACCAAGCCACAGACCGCGCTTTTCGGATTGGTCAGAAAAAGAATGTCTTCGTCCATAAATTTGTGGCGATTGGAACTTTAGAAGAAAAAATTGACCAAATGATTGAAGATAAGAAAAAACTTTCTTCCGCAGTAGTGGGAAGTGATGAATCTTGGCTGACAGAATTAGATAACGAAGCCTTTAAACAACTAATTGCCCTGAATAAAAGCACAATTTTGGAGTAAATATATGAATAAGTTTAGCAGAACTTGGTGGGGCGATCGCTTTATCAAAGCACTAGAAGATTTTACTGATGATAGCCGCCTGCAAAGGGGACGTTCTTATGCTCGTGGTGGTAAAGTTAAAAGTTTTGCAATTGATAAAAATATTATCACGGCTCAAGTTAGAGGTTCAGTTAATCCCTACTTTGGTGTTTACAAAGAACCTACATATAATATAGTCATTGAAATTACCCCGATTGCCAAAACTCGCTGGAATGAAGCTATAAAAAGCCTTTCTTCTAAAGCTAGTATTGTTTCTCGGTTGTTGCTGAATGAAGTCCCAGAAAATATTGAAGAAAATTTCTCCCAAATGGGGTTACATTTATTACCCCATAGTAGTAAAGACTTCAAAACTAAATGTTCTTGTCCAGATTATGCTAATCCTTGCAAGCATATAGCTGGAGTATATTATTTAGTAGCTTCTCAACTGGATAACAACCCATTTTTATTATTTGAGTTGCGGGGACTCTCGAAAGTAGAACTACAAGCAAAGTTAGCGGATTCTTCTTTGGGTAAAGCACTATCTACAGTATTCGATTCTCAAGAGTTAACTATTGAACCTAGCGCATCTTTTTATCCAAAGTTAGAAAAACAATCTGTGAGTGAAAAACCAAATTTAAGAGAGTTCTGGTTAGGAACAAAGCGATTACCTTCTACTATTGAAGTCTCCAATGATAGCGGCGTATCAGCGATTTTGGTGAAGAAGGAAGGTGATTTTCCAGCTTTTTGGCGTAAAGATAATTCTTTTCTTGAGACGATGGAGGAACTTTATCAACGTGTGAAAACTAAAAATCAGAATTTAATGTAAGAGGTTGTTTGAACCCACATTCCGTACTTCATGATGTAGCAGTAATTGCTACGTAATGACCCTTTGGTACTGAGTCGTCGTGAATGCCGAGAAGTGTTTCTCTATGCTATTAAAAAAGCTAATGTGCAACAAAGTATCGCGGTTTTTGTAAATAGGAGTACACAAAATCTTCTATTTCATGGTTTGGGCGTTTCATTTGAAGATACACTATCTAAAAACTGACTCGGTGTAACAATCAAGATATCTCGAAAAGGATGCAGTTCTAATAAATCTTTGTCTCCTGTGATAATAAGTAGCTAAACAAAATTAATTACATAGTTTTTACCAAATTCTCGGAGAATTT
>NZ_CAWUDL010000058.1:0-44330 GCF_963920945.1 Anabaena sp. CCY 9402-a | reverse complement strand
TGTCATTTTGAAATCTCTCTTAATTTTTATTAGTAAATAAGATGCGTTTTCCCTATCGCCATTGGCGGTTGGTGTCGCATAATATTGCTAAACTAATAGCTGGTTTTTCAAATCTGTCGAAGATGCGAAAGTTGTAAGTAAACATCCGTTTACTAAAGTCATCTTCTTTTTGGGCTTGAATTTCTACGTGAATTAATAACCAGAGTTCTTCGCCTTGGATTTGCCAAACTTTGACTAATTGATCAGCATAACGTTTACCTTGTTCGGCTTCACGGGCGATTTGTTGAAATTCGGTGTTGAGAAATTCGTAAGGACGTTCCCAGTTAATTAACGCAGCAGTTTCCGGGAAAAAGAATTGCATGGCTTGGGGGAAATATGCTTCGAGTATTTCTTTCCACGGGCTGTCAAAATCTGCGCGCTCATTACTATCTGTCATGAATTGATGGTAGATGATTATGGAGAAAAAATAGAGTTATTGTATTAGTATTGTAGGTTGGGTTGAGTGGAGCGAAACCCAACATTGATATCTAATTTTAATGGATGGGTTGGTAGGGTGCGTCAGTATGAATAATTTCTCGGTTTAGTTAGGTTCTCTCGCTGACGCACCCTACTGAATTGCATATTTTTTCAGTTGGAAGTCCCTTGGGATGATTGGGAAATGGATAATGAGGAAATTGAACGGGTAGCGTCTAACTTTGTTAAAGCGAATTGTTATAACCCTAACCCTATAGCTAAGGATAATGTACTACAAAAAGCAGAGCGTTTTTGAGTACATAGAAAAAACTCGGTGACAGGTATCCGAAACCTAGAACCCGCAAGGATTTGTGAGAAATTGCCTATTCATAAAAGTTAATAATTTTCTGTAACCTTTATATGTTACAGTTTAAAAGTCTCGACGCGAGAGAAGACAGCTTCCTCTCGGCCCACACAAAACAGCACCACGCTCCCCCCACTGTCCATGCATCATACGCCCATATGCATCCAGGGAGGTGTGCTTCTGGTTCTGTGATATCAAAAGTAATATCGCTGTAGTACAACCACTCTCCTCCTTTCCGCCATCCTACCTTGTCGCCAAAGGCTTGCCAAATTTTACTATCGTAGTTTCTCGTTCCCCCTAAACTTTGGTAGATGCGCTTCTGCACAGAGAATCCAAACCGCCCATTGCTGTATTTTACCCACAACTGGTCAATAGTGCGGAGGTCTTCACAGGGAAAATTATCAATGTCTTCTATTCGTAACCAACCTTCTTTTTCCCGTTTCATCACCGCTAACATTACCCGTTTTGTTTCCTTATCTGCTTCTTCCCACTTCCTAGCCGCGAGTAAGTCACGCAGTTTGCTGTAGTCCATCCCTACAGCTGAGTTTAATTGTACTTCTGCCCCGCCACTACTCACCAAACCTAAATTTTTCCGAAATTCTAAGACTGTGGGAGTACGTTCTTCCGGTTCTAACGCCATTCCCTTGAGAATCGCATCATTCACTCTCTGACTAATCTGGGAATTATAACTGCGTGGTTCTGGTAAGGGTTCATCATCATACTTACGATTGAGTGCAGGTACGGGGTGTTCTTCTTCCTCTTTTTTCAATCCATCAGATGTCAGCAAATAATATAAAGTGGCAGCTAAGGCGTAAACATCTGTATGAGTGCCAAAATTACCTTTGCGTCTATATTGTTCAATGGGTGCATAACCTTGAGTGAAGGAGTTAGTCATGCTTTGGGTGGCAAGATTTCGGGTTAAACCAAAGTCAATGAGGACTGCTTCTTGTTTATGCTGTCGGAAGATAATATTTTGAGGTTTAATATCTCGGTGTAGGTATCCCTTTTGATGAATCAATTCTAATGCTTGACCGATTTGATCTATATATATTAATGCTTCCATTTCTGATAATTGTCCTTGATCTTGGACATATTGAAATAAAGTTACCCCATCTATATATTCCATCACCACACCAAACAGTTCACCTTCTTGGATGACTTCATGAACTTTGAGAATATGGGGATGGTCAAAACCTTTAATAGTCAAGGCTTCGTTAATAAATTTAACCTGTTGTTCAGCAAAGTCGCTCCTGAGTTGCATTTGCTGATTCAGGGTTTTGATGGCGTATAGTTTTCCTGTGCTGGGTTCTAAGGCTTGGTAGGTGATACCAAAACCACCGCTACCCAAGGGTTTACCCTGAATGATAAATCTACCGTTGTTGATTTTTTGATCAGGTTGCCAAATGATCATGGGTTTGTCAAAGTGAACTACCCTTGTTAACCTATGTGTGTAAGATAACGGGAGTGTTGTGATATACAGTCCAGTATATTCTAGTTGCCAATTACAGGTATTCTTAGGGGTGTAATATTTTGTGTCTCTAGTCTTTTAGCGAGCATCAGAAAAGAAATTATCTTATATTCAGGGTTTGGTAAGGTGCGTCAGTATATGTAGTGGTGTGTTAGCGACAGCGTAACGCACCTCCCCCCTCAACACTTCGGAGATAACCACCAATGAAATTGATTTCCGAACCGTCAATTCCCGTCAAAATTCAAAAAATGAAAGAACGAGTGCGATGGAAACATCCCAGCATTAAGCAACGGGGAATTGACCAAACCAGCATGGTGATAGACGATAACCGGGACGACAACCCGGAATTTTCTTTTTTAGTCATGGGTGATAGCGGTACAAAACCCCATTACGGAAATCATCCCCAAAGATTAGTCGCCGAACTCATGCTTTCCCACAAAGATGAATGCAGTTTTGTCTTACATACCGGCGATGTGATTTATGTGGTCGGTTCTCATGAATATTACCCAGCCAATTTTATCGAACCATACCGGGAATTTTTGGTGGGTGGTGAGCAACCCCAAAATATTGCTTGCGATCGCATGATTTTTAATCTACCCTTTTTACCTGTACTGGGCAATCATGACTATTATGATGTCCCTTTTTTCTACCGCCTCATTACAGGTAGCACTTTAAGACTGCGGCGAATGCTGCGTTACAAAGATTTTGAGATTGGTTGGCATGGTTCTAATCAAGGTGATGCCTATGCTAAAGCCTTCCTCGATTATCTTGCAACCGCATCCCCAGAAGAATTACACCGTCATTTAGATAATCACTACACCGCTAAAACTGACTCAGGTCGCTGTCTGCGTTACGTACCGGGAGAGTTTACCCGTGTCCCCAACCGTTATTACAGTTTCCGTTATGGTGGCATAGATTTTTTTGCCCTTGATTCTAATACCTTTAATACACCCTCTCCCCTCCCTAGCACCAAAGCCGGAGATATGTACCGCCGGGAATTACAACAGCGTCGCCAAGAAATAAATAGAGAAGAAGAACAAATCTTAGTACAATGCGACAAACTCAACCCAGATAACCCCGCCGACGCAGAACAACTTGATGACTTCAGCGCGAAGTTAGACCAAATCAACGAAATCAAAATTGACATTGAAAAACAACTCGCTTCTCACGATAGCCCTCCCACTGACTGGGAACAATTAGACTGGTTACGCAGCAGATTAATCGAGTCTTGGCACACTTCCGAAGTCCGGGGACGAATTATCTTTTTCCACCATCCCCCCTACGTCACCGAAGCCAGCAAATGGCATCAAGCCCAAACTTTGGCGGTGCGTCACCGTCTACGTGAGGTGTTGAATCAAGTGGCAAAAACTCTTGGTTCTCTAGTAACAGACCGTCCCCTAGTAGATTTAATTTTCAATGGTCACGCCCACTGTTTAGAATATCTCCGTACCGTAGACACTGGACACGCTGATTCTCACCTCAACTGTCTTATCTCTGGTGGTAGCGGTCATCGTCCCCGTCGTCAGCGTCGAGAGGGGACTGAGTTGTCAGAAATTTTTCATCATACGTCTGGTAGTACCCTACGGAAAGTTGCCGACTCATTACTTTATGTGGGTCGTCATGGCCAGGGGTTAGAAAAGCGGCTATCATACTCCTGCGTGCGGATTGATGTAAAAGAGGGGAATCCACCTAAGTTTATTGTCAGACCTTTGGTGGCAGAACGAGTTGGGCAAGAGTGGTTTCAGCGCGAGTTGGAACAGTTTGTGATTTAATTAGGCACACTAATGATCAATCAAGTTTTGCGTTTGCTGGTAATTATGGGGATGATTTGCGGGTGTTTGCTGCTAGATACTCATGTTGTAGCTGCAAATACTGTGACTATTTATGAACAGCGATCGCAAAGTCCCGATGGTATTGGTAAATATTATCTGGGTAGAGAAATCGCCAAGTTCATGAATCACACAGGCGCAGGTTGGTTAGAAAGACCTAGGCGAGAAGCAGAGGAACAGCCAAGTAAAATTATTAATGCGCTAGATTTAAAGCCTGATAATGTAGTTGCTGATATTGGTGCTGGTACAGGTTACTTAAGTTTTCGCATTGCACCTATCTTGACTGACGGTAAAGTGTTGGCGGTAGATATCCAGCCGGAAATGCTAGAGATTATCGAGTTTTTCCAGGAAGAGAAAAATATCAGTAACGTTGAGACTGTCTTAGCAACTCCCACTGATGCCAACTTACCACCCAACAGTGTAGATGTAGCGTTGATGGTGGATGCTTACCATGAGTTTGAGTATCCCCAAGAAGTCATGCAGGGAATTGTCAAAGCTTTAAAACCAGGTGGTAAGGTGGTGCTGGCAGAGTACCGGGGTGAAAATCCCTTTATTATGATTAAGCGGCTACACAAGATGACGCAAAAGCAAGTCCGCAAAGAAATGCAAGCTGTTGGGTTAGTGTGGAGAGAAACCAAAAACCTGTTACCCCAGCAACATTTAATGATATTTGAAAAGGGACTTCCAGATAAAAAAATATCCAAACTGTAGGGTGCGTCAGTGCGATAGAACCTAACTATACTCAGAAATTATTCATACTGACGCACCCTACCCAACCATCAATTGCGGATAATTTATTTTTTGGTGTTCCCAAAGGTGAAATAATTCGTAATTCCTAATTACTCTGCAAACATTTCCGCTAAAGTATCTAAAACTGTTTTTTGTTCATCAGGACTAATCTGACCTAAATGTTTAACTAATCGAGTTTTATCAACCGTGCGAATTTGGTCTAAAACAATTTGTCCATCTTTACCCTGAAACTGGCAAAGAACACGAGTAGGGTAAAGTTGACCTTTCGTAGTCATTGGAGCAACAATCACTGTGGCAATATATTGATTCATTTCATCAGGTGAAATCACTACACACGGTCTTGTCTTCTGAATCTCACTACCAACAGTGGGGTCAAGGTTAACTAAAAACACATCAAACCGTTTAGCTACCATTCCCACTCCAGATTATCCCACTCTGTAGCTCTTACCTCATCTAGCAAAACATCATCGTGTTGTTCTGCCATTTTTGCAAATGCTTCCTCCCAACCAGAACGATTCCGAGAAGCTGCACGCACAATTAAACAATTATCTTGCACCTCTATTTCTACCTCTTCACTAATCCCACTGTGTTCTAATAGAGGTTTAGGAATACGGATACCTTGAGAGTTACCGATTTTAACGATCCGCGTTCTGATAGCTTTACCCATACGGTTGTCTAACTATTAACACAAGTAATTACATTGTATGTACTAAATAATCTATATTCAAGCACCAGGCGATTGGAAGTAGAGACATAGCAATGCTACATTTCTACTTTTCGTCTGCGTTCCAAGCTTGGCGAATTTTCTGTGATTTAATTTCCCCTCTGAGTAAACAGGCTGGACATCCACAGGGTTTATGTCCATGCGCCTCTGGATAGTATCGCCAACCTAAAACTTGCGGTAAAGCTTTAACGCGTTGAATCTCATTGGCTGCTATTTTGCGGGGAATAAACACTTCGTAACCTTGTGGATTATCAGCCTGGATAATGATGGCGGCTGCTTCTGAAATAGTTGTGTGTAAGTGAGTCCGATTGTAATGTCCAACGTAGACATCCTGTTCATCAGGAATCCGAAAATAAACTCCACAGATATTCCGTTGGCCAGAACGTTTGAGTTCCCGCAACCACTGATGAGAAACGTAGTAATCGGGAATAACCGGCATGGCAAATACACCTTTGGGATATTCCTGTCTATAAAATTGCGGCTTGATCCCAGAACGTAACACTGAATTACGATTATTTAATGAAGTGAGATGGACTAACAGCACAATTACTTATAAGAGGGGTAAAATTAGCACTAATCTAACTCACTGCGCCACCAATGGTCTATACGGCAAAGGCGATCGCCTACTACTCGGCTGATATTTGTCCTACTCAATTGACCTCATCCTCAATCTACGTAAATTTTCCAGTACCAAAATTACCTGGACTTAATATTTTATTCACAAAAAAAATAAAAATTCTATTCAGTAGAAATACTAAAGTTATCTATAGTAAGGTAATACTCTATCCATTTTTCATTGGACTTAAAACTCAATAATTAGCAACAATTCTTTATATTATTTTTAATGTAAAAATCTTAAGTTAAAGCTCTTGGTAGTAACCTATCTATAAATTTAACTGATAATAGTTGATATCAAAACTAGATTTCATCCGTTCAGTAATTATATAGTTCTCAAATTACAGAAAATATCAACTTTTTTACCAATAATAGCTTTGAGATAGTGAATATTACTTTATTGATTCCCATTTTATTACTGTCATAAATCACTGTTAAAAATTTGAGTAAGTAATAGTATGAAAGATAGCTTACAACCGGACAAAAGTAAAATCTATTGGGAAGTTTTTACTACAGTTTTTGTCTATACAACCTGTGCGGCGGCTCTTTTAACCGCTAGTATTATGCTCGGTAAATCTTTGTTATTCCCTGTAAACCCTGTAAATAAATCTACCTACCCTGCTTCAATTCCCTGGATTAACAGTAAAGTTGACTGTGAAGATACTGGGAGACAGTGGCTTGATAACAAATGTTGGGATGAAGAACATAGTTCCTCATTTTAACTAGACTTTGGCCAATGTATAGGTACTTCGATGTTATCTGGTAAACGCGTTGTGCGATCGCCAATTGCCATACAAATCTGCTGAGATGCTAGATTTTTCGCTCCTGTCAAAATCGCTCCTTCTAGCTTCACATCATAGAAGTCAGCATCAGCTAAGTTTGCTCCTACTAAGTTGGCATAAGTCAGGTTCGTTTGATAAAGGTTTGCTCTTTGCAGATTTGCACCCATCAGGTTGGCTTTATGTAAATCTGTTTCCGTCAAACTAGCTTCTGTGAAGTCAGCAAATAAAATTTCTGTGTTTTCTAATTTTGCCGCATTCAAGTTCGCCCCACACAGGTTAGCACCATTAAGATTCGCCCCATTCAGGTTAGCCCCAATTAATCCACAAAGATACAAGTTGGCTTTACCCAATTTAGCACCTTGCAGGTTAGCCAGAAATAGCTTCGCCCCAGTTAGGTTAGCCACTTTTAAACTTGCTTGTTGTAAGTTGGCTTTATAAAGATTAGCTCCTTGCAAGTTAGCCGCACGCAAACTCGCCCCCACAAGGTTAGCCCCCCGCAGATTTGCGCCATACAAATCAGCCCGATTCAGATTTGCTCCTTGTAGATTTGCTCCTTGGAGATTGGCTTTCGACAAGTTGGCTTCATAAAGAACACAGCTAGCTAATTTAACGTTCTCTAGGTTGGCTTCACTGAGGTAACAACTACGTAAATCAGCCCCCCGTAAGTCCGAACCCCGTAAATCTGCCCGTTGTAAATCAGTCCCCAACAAATCGGCTCGTCTAAGATCAGTATGCCGTAAATCTAGTTTTCTATTTTCATCGTCTTGCTGCGAATTACGTCTACCAATCACAGTCAAAGCTGCTTGAATATCCCTACGAATTTTCGGGGATTCTTCTGGTTGTATCCGACGCTCATTGTTTTTGTATTGGCTCAGGTATGTGGGTGAATCTTCCTCTCTATTATCTGCGTCCCTGATACAAGCATTCTCCCGCACAAAAGCTGTAAGAATTTCCATGATTGTCCAATGTTCTTGCGGAAAATCCTGAGCAATTCTCTCTAAAACATAAATGGAACTGGTGCGAGTTTCAATTTTATCATGCCCTAACTGGGCAATGGCTGCCATCAAGCGGTCTGAAATTAATCTATCTTGGGATAGTTTGGCATTTTGCAGATTAATTTCTAGATTTTTTTCACTAGCGATCGCACTTTTATGGATGGCATCTACACGTTTAGCTGTATAGTAAGCGTTAATTACCATCCCTAATCCCAAAAAGGCGATCGCAATAGTAGTTAATCCTTGATTTCTGTATTGCAATTGTTGCTCAATTGACAATTCTCCAGGAGTTGAAAACACTAATAAAATGAGAGTTACACAGCAGGCAAATGTAACTGTTATGGCAATTAACCAACGCCACAGTTTGTCTGTCTGATTAGCAGACATATTAGTAATATTCCTCACAACACAGAATTATTACTTATAATTTATAGAAAGTAATATACTATTTAGATAGTCTCACTATTGTAACATAAGAATTTACTGATGCGGTGATTACGGAAACAGTCGCAAGTTATGAATATTTTATATTATTTGCCAGATCAATTGTCTTTACTTAACTAATCATAGAACTTTTATTTTTTTAAGCCTGATCTGTTTTTGCAAATTTGGCTTCTCGGAGATTAGCCCCATTAAATATGACATCATCAAGACTGGCTTGGTGCAAATTCGCTAGATAAAGATTTGCCTGAGATAAATTAGCCCCTGTGAGATTAGCTTGGCTTAAGTTAGCCGCACTAAGAATTGCACCAGAAAGATTAGCCCCAGAAAGGTTTGCGCCACAAAGGTTAGCAGCACTGAGAATTGCACCAGAAAGGTTTGCTTGACTCAGGTTAGCCCCAGCTAAATTCACATGATATAAGTTTGTCCATTCTAAGTTCGCCTGTTTGAGATTTGCCCATCGCAAATCAGTATGACTTAAATCGAGTTGTGTATTTTCCGAGTCTTTTTTCCTGTTTATTCTGGCAATTACAGTGACTACTGCTTGAATTTCTGCACCTATTGTTAGTTTTGGGCTGCTATTAACTCCTTCTTGAGAGATATAAGGAGTGTGATTTCGCACAAAATCACTCAGAAATTCAATAATCATCCCATAATATTGGGGATAATTTTGAGCTAACGTCTCTAACTGAGAAACTTGTGCTACCAGTTCTTTAGGTTTTTGTTGTTGCCAATACTCAATTAATAGGTTGCATTTTTGCCTGACCACATGAGGACTAATCTTTTCAGGTTTATCTGCATGGGAATGTATATTATGGAGGATGTTTGTTAGAGAAAAATGACTATTTATTATTTGCTTTGTGGTTGCATTATAAAAGTTAGTAATTACGTTAAACATAAGCAACATATTTATTGATTTTAAGAGTGCTGTTATTTTCCATAAATTATTAGAATTTGAGTAGTAGTAAATATAACTATTATTTACAATCTCATAAATACAAATAGCACTAACTAGGACAGTGTATATAAATAAGAACTTATGATACTCTCAAATTTTCGTTATAATTAATACACTCTATTTGCCCTAATGCAGTTGATAAAAGCTTGATTAGGGGAATATTTTTCAGCTAAATGACCAGGATTTAGCCTTAAAAATTAGATATTTTTTAATTGTCAAAGTATTAATTGATATCATTAACCTAAAAAAGGTGAGTCATATATAATACTTAAAATAATATAGTCATTAAACTAAAATTTTCAAAAAGAAGAATCATATAGTTACAAGTAAGTATGCAGCATAATATACAGGCGATCGCACAAGATTTAGTATTAGTTGGTGGTGGTCATAGTCATGCCATTGTCCTGAAAATGTTTGGGATGAAACCTTTGCCTGGAGTACGTTTAACTTTAATTACTCCAACTTCAGATACACCCTATTCTGGAATGCTTCCAGGACATATTGCTGGCTTTTATAGCCGTGACCAATGTCACATTAACTTACCAAAATTAGCTGATTTTGCCCAAGCACAATTATATCTGGATCAAGCAGTTGACCTGGATTTGATCAACCACAAAATAATTTGTGCTAACCGTCCAGCAGTAGATTTTAATTTATTGTCTATTGATATTGGCAGCACTCCCGCCACAATATCTGTATCAGGTGCAGCAGAATATGCAATTGCTGCTAAACCAGTAGAAAAACTATTAGAAAATTGGTATCAGTTATTAGAAAATGTTGCCCAAAATCCTCAACAACCAATCACTATAGTTATTGTCGGTGGTGGTGCTGGGGGTGTGGAATTAGCGTTATCAATGCAAGCTCATTTGCATCGAATTTTACAACAAACTCAACAACCACTACAAAATTTAGCAGTTCATATATTTCAACGCCGACCTGAACTGATGCCGCATCATCATCCATCTGTACAATATCAGGTGCAGCAAGTTTTAATCAGCCGTGGTGTTAAATTACATCTGGGTGAAACAGTATGTCAAATTGCACCATCCCCTCACAGAGAAGCATCATTTGCAGTTAAATGTGAATCGGGATTCCAACTAGAATGTCAAAAAGTATTTTGGGTAACGCAAGCCTCAGCCCCTCAATGGATAAAAACCACAGGACTAGCCACCGATGACCAAGGCTTTATTTTAGTCAAAGATACATTGCAATCTCTCACCCATCCAGAGGTTTTTGCCGCAGGTGACATTGCGACAATGAAGAATCATCCCCGACCCAAAGCGGGAGTATTTGCGGTGCGACAAGGAAAGCCATTATTTGAAAACCTGCGGCGGATGTTAACAGGTCAACCACTCCCAGCCTACAGACCACAGCAACAATATCTCAGTTTAATTGGTACAGGAGACGGACGCGCGATCGCAACTAAAGGCTGTTTAACTTTACCACCTCATCAACTCCTCTGGCAGTGGAAAGATAGGATTGATAGACGTTTTATGAGGGACTGGGGACAAATCAATTAAAAATTAAAAATGAAACCTCGTTCCCAATAAAAAGACCCCAGCGAACGCCGGGGTACTGATGATGTATGCCATCAACTCTATTCCTAACCATAGAGAATGCCATCAGATTGCAGAAAGCGCATCCGGGTAAATGCAAAAATTGCATAATTTTTATGCTTATTTTGCAACTCAGTGAAATTTCCTAAGTAAATAAACGCTGTCCCCCTGTCACCTGTCACCTGTCACCTGTCACCTGTCACCTGTCACCTGTCACCTATCCCCTATCCCCTATCCCCTCATCCGTTTGACCAGATAACGATTCCCAGTCATCAATAATATCTTTAATTAAACCCGCCACAGGTACAGCCACCAGCAAGCCTAACAACCCACCGACATAAGTTCCTACCAATAGAGACACCAAAACCCATACAGGTCTAACACCAGTCAAACTACCTAACAGCCGAGGTGCGATCGCTTGGTCGATGATTTGGTCTATAATCACAGCTACCGCTAAAACCTTCACCGCTAACCAAAAATTATGGGATGCGATGATTAAAGTAATAACAATTAAGCTCACAATATCACCGAAGGGAATTAAACTGAAAATACCAATTCCCAAACCAAAAAGTAACCCGAACTGCACTTGAAAAACTAGAAACATTAGTGTCTGGAACGTTCCTATCAACAAAGCTAAAGTGCCTTGTCCAATCAAGTAATTTTGTAAGTTATTCTGAATAGGTTTTCTTAACTGTCTAACAAAAGACCAAGGTGATTTATTAAATAGATTTTCTCCAATTCTTGCCCCATCTAATAAAAAGTAAAAAGCTAAAACGATTGTCACTAATGCTTCAGAAAGACTATCAATTGTATCTATGACAATGGTAACGAATTTATCGGAAATATTTTCCAATTCATCAGGTATTTTATCAGTGATTCTTGTAAGAATTTCACCCAAGTCAATATGTAACTTTTCACTAATAAATAAATCATTCAAATTCTTAATCTTTTCTTGACTAGAATCTATCCACTGTGGTAGTAGTTTTGCTATGTCATTAAATTGTTCTAGTGCTATTGGTAGTAATATAATCCCAATAGCTACTAAAAGCAGTAAATTTACAAAAAAGACTAAGGCTACAGCATAGTTACGCTTAATTCCTCTTTGCTGAAGCAATGAAACTGGATAGTTTAAAATAAAAGCTAATAAAGCTGCTAATACAAAAATAGTTACTAGAGGCTGGAAATATTGAAATAATCGAAAAACTAACCAACCATTAAGAAATACTAGAGGAAATAACAAGGTTATAATTAACCATTTAATCAACTGATGAAGCGAAATATTCATATTGATAACAACACATTTTTGATACGCCAATATAGCAATCTTATTTAATTTGTCAGCACTGCAAAATTTTATACACTCGGTTTTTTAGCTCTCACAAGTCATCTATAATTACGAATTATAAATTACTTTGAATGGGTTTACCTGTAATTATAAAAGCTGCCCAATAGTAAGGATGAGAGTACAGTTTTTTCTCACGCTCCATTTTACTAATTCTATAAAGATGGGTGGCTACATAAGACCTAATTTTTAACTCTTCTGGATGTAATTGATTAAGTAATTCTTCATACCATTGGGTTAATTCCCAGGCTGTTAATTCTCTTAGCCATTTTGTGGCTGCACTTAAGGCTAGATTTGGCGATCGCAATAATTTTAGTCGGCGATAAAATTCTATAATTACTAAAGCACTAGCAGATGATTCTACAGTCCAGAGTGTACTTAAGACAGAGGGAACACCTTTAGCCAGAAAACCGTTGACTAAACTTACATACTCACTATTAATAATTTGGGGACTAGTAATTATGGTGTCACAGGAGGAGAGAGTGACTAAATTATATGTTTCTAAATTACCTTGAATGATTTCTGCTAAAGTGATTTTATCTTCACCTGCAAGTGCTATTTCTGATTTGCTAGGTTCAGTAAGATTATTAATTACCTGTCCAGCAAAATGGAAGACATTGTAATTACTAAAATATCTATCAAATAAATTATTTTCTACGTTCTCTTTAGTTGCTGCTTGTGCTTGAATACGGTGAGGTTCATTAAACATCTGGCTGACAATTTCTGATTCCAGGTTGGCAAATTTGAAGGTAGAATGATTACTATTTGTAGGATATTCAATACTTAGTAATGCTTGCTCTTGTAAATCCCAAATATTTGCAGTTCGTATAGATAAACCTATTTGGATGTTAGGTAAATAGGTGATGCTAAAGTTTGACTCTAAATTTGGCTGTTCTTCTGAGTTAATCTGAAAAAGAGTATGGATAGGCAACCGTTGCAAATCACGGTGAGGAACTAAGATTAATTGGGTGATATCTTCTAGTTCCTGAATAATTGTGTCAAGTTCCAGAATATTTTTTAATTCCCACAGTCGCGCTTCCATTTCCAACCGCCAAGTATGATTACTTTTGCTGGTTTGATCTTGCGCTTGTAGGCGATATTCTTGATAGTCTCGTTGCCAATCTTCTAGCCAATTTTCAAAGGCAATTAGCCGTCTGCTTGCTTCTGGTAAAGGTAAATCCTGAAGTGGTGTACTGTTTGGCTCTACATCTTTTATGGGTGTAAAAACCAAGATTGGTGAGGGAGCTTGGTCTTTAATAATAAAGGTGTGTAGAGCAGCTGGGCTAATATGCCAGTAAATAATTGCTGTTTGGGGATTAAGTAATGTTTGAATGGAGGGATAATTGAGAGGAGCAATATTTGAATTTCCACCAAATAGTAAAAAATTTAAGCAAGAATTTTTACCTTGTTCTGCTATTTCCCACGCTTCTACTAAATCACCATTTTCTACAGTAATATCTACTACCATTTGTGCCAATCCAGCAAGTTTGAGAGCTAGCTGTTTTTTACTGTCATCAGAGCGAGTTGGTTCACGGAGTAATTGTTGTAATAAATTTGTGCCGCGTTGCAGTAAATCTTGTGCTTGTGCTGATTGTCTAAGTCCTAAAAGTGTTTTGATGAGAGACTGTAAAACATCTAAATATAATTGTGGGAAATCTTGACTGGTGAGAGTTAATAGTGCCTGATTATACTCTGTTAAAGCTTTGCGCCAATAGTTACGGGATGTCTGCTGTTTTTTACCTTGTTCGTAGTAGCTATTACCAATTGCTAGATGTAATCTACCCCAACCTTCTGGATGCGTGTCGGAACGAATGTGTTTTAAACCTTCTTCATAACTGGCTATTTTACCCGCATAACTACCCTGATTTAAGGCAGGATGTGTTAAAGCGATCGCAGTTAATAAATTTAAATCATCGGTATTAATTTGACCAACAGATGTACCTCGACCAATCCAAGCTTCCCAATAGTCGAGTTTAATTTTTAAGGCGTTGTCATAGGAAGATATCGCCTCTAAATATCTCTCTAAATGAAATAATGCTACGGCTTGATTATACCAAGCTAGGTGAAAATCTGGCTTAATGGCTATAGCTTGCTGATAGGAGGCGATCGCTTCTTCTCGTCGCATTAAGTTGTCTAAAGCGATACCGCGATTATACCAAGCCAAGTAAAAATCCGGTTGACTCGCCAGGGCTTTATCCCAGGAGGCGATCGCTTCTGACCACTGTTTTAAATTGAATAACACTACACCCCGGTCAATCCAAGCTTCGTGGAAGTCTGGTTGAATTTCTAAGGCGTTGTTGTAAGAGGCGATCGCCGCTTGATTTTGTTCGTTGACACTAAGGGCGATCCCTCGGTAATACCAATTTTCTGCGTCTTGGGGTTCTAGTTGGAGAGATTGATCATAACTAGCTATGGCTTCGGCAATTTGCCCCATTTTTAATTCTGCCCAACCCTTACTAGCCCAAACTTCAGGATTATCAGGATGAATGGCGATCGCTTGTTGAAAAGAGGCGATCGCTTCTTCAAATAATCCTAATTGTCCTAGTGTTCCCCCCCGGTTATACCAAGCTTTGTAATAATCGGGTTTGAGTTGAATCGCTTGATCATAAGAGGCAATCGCTTCCGTTAGCCGTTCCAAGTGAAATAAAGTTAAACCCCGATTGAACCAATATTCATGAGAGTGGGGATTGAGTTGAATTGCTTGTTCATAGGAGGCGATCGCTTCTGCCAAATTACCACTTTTAGCCTGCTGCAAACCTTGGTAAAACCATGCTTGCGCCTGCACCAAAGGACTCGGAAACTCGCCTGTAATAGCTGGGAGTTGGAGAGGCTGGACTGCTAGATTAGCTGCCAAATGTTGAACTAAACTGGTACTCTGATCCAATCGTACCAATAACTCATCTAAGGTATCGGCGACATCCGGCTCTAAATTAGCCAAGGATTGATCCCAGTGATCTTGAGTGGATAATACAACTGCTCCTGGTGCTGTGGCTGAATCATCAAATACCACTTCACTCAAATTACTGATGACATCTTCTTCGGCTGGTATAGCGATCGCCTGAGTGGAGACGACAATTTCTCGGGGCAGATATTCCCAACTCAGTTCGGCTAAGTTTTCTATAGTCGCAACTACAACAGGCTCACTTGGTGCTACAAACTCAATTTCTTGAGGCTGGTATTGCCAATTCTCCGTATAACTGTCTTCAACCACTTCACTCGCTTGAGGCGGATCTTGCCAAAACGATTCTGCCGTAGTTTCTGTATAACCTTCTTCCGCAACGTCCGTCCCGAATTGAAGATTACCTTCTGCGAGAATTTGGGTATTTTCCTCATCCCCACTTTCTAACGCCATTTCTGGTTCTTCCGTCTCCCATAAAAGATCACCCAAATTCCGGATTAATTCTTGTCCGGGAGAATCTATAGCGATTTCAGTAGTTTCACTTGCTTCTAGCTGTTGATACTCTTGGGGCAATTCATCAGAATCTCTATTCAACAACTGGATACCAATTTCATAAGATAGTTCACCGACTTTGCCTATATCCAATTCACCTAGCTGCACCATCTGTGTGGCTACTAGATGATTGGGCGCAGGGGAGAGGAGTAATTTTTCACCAAAAACCAACAACCAATCTATCCACCGCTCAACACTGATGCGGTCTTCCATCCTCTCTAAAAACTTGATTGCCCATTGCTGTCCACGTCCTTGATACACACCTTCTAAAAGCTGCGTAAACAAAAGTTCCAGATCCGCATTAGTTAATTCAGGTGGCAATTCTACCACCTGCTCTTCCCTTGCAGCTTTAAAAGAACCAATCTGGTTACTAGCAACGGGATGTGTATCTATTGTTTTAAACCACTGCAATAGCCGAGTGAGCATCTGCTATACTCTTGGATTTTGTTTACCGAAAAACTGGGTTTAAAGCCCCGTCCTAGAAGGACGGCTTTTTGTGATAGATTTAAATTGTTTCAGGTAGAATATCCGCCGATACAGGACGACTCAAATGAGTGAAACACGACGGGTCGGGAAACAATAAAGACAACTCGGTGGCGAATACGAGTATAAAAATAGCTAGTGAAATTAAAAAAGTAGCATCAACCAGAAAAAAAATATTTTTGTCCATAAACGTATCGTGGGGCGCACGAAAACGCTAGGTTTAGTATCCTAGTAAGTCTCTGGAGATGTAGCCCTCTGGGGTCAACTAAGTTAAGCTCGTTAATTGGTTCTGTTGAACGGTTAATTGGTTTAAGCATTGCCAGCAATGGATAGTTAATTTTAAGGCGTGTCGATGAAAGAGAAAGCCTAAAAAGTGATTTTTTAGAATCACCACCCTAAAAGTGCGGTGATAACGTCAACCTAGATTGTAGCCATCGTTGTGCTGAAAAAATCGCAATCTATCATGATTTGTGTGAAATATACGGAAATTGTCAGAGTTCTCCGTCATATAGTTATCAAAAATATACAAAACTTTGTCAGTTTTTGTTCTTGGGGACTGGGGATTGGGCAGTATAGCTGATGCCCAATTCCCACGATTTTTTGAATTTTGAATTGATCAATCCGTATTGGATTCACTAGTAGCATAATATTGATTAACTAATGTCTCAACAATCACCTGGGGATCATCTGTTTCAATGGCCAGTTGTTCGGCCATTTGCCGCCGTAAGTTTTCATCTTGTTGCAACATCACAAGCAACTCATCAAGGGTAACGGTTTGTAATTCTTCCTCTGGAGAGACATCTGGGGTTGATTGATTATCTATTTGTGGTATATTTGTACTAATAGCATCAGGCCCGTCATATTCCCAGATGGGTTCACCCTGATTGCGGGTTAGCATCTGCATTCCCAAGTCATAGGCTACATCTCCTATTTCTCCCACGCCCAACTCCCCTAGTTGCACTAACCGCGCAGCTAATTCATTGTTGGGGGAAGGGGATGCTAGCAATTTTGCCCCAAACTGCTTTAACCACTGTATCCATCGTTCAGTTGTGACGCGATGTTCAATATTTTGTAGCCACCTTAATGCCCAAGTTTGTCCCCGCGCCTGATGTACTCCTTCTAAAAATTCCGTAAACAGAAATTCTAAATCTGTATCGGTGAGAGGCGGTGCAGGTTGTGCTGGGATATTTTCGCTAACTTTTGCAGGAGTTGATTTTTTACCGAACAAGCCTTGAAATAGTCTTTTAAACCACTGGATTAACCGCCTGAGCATTTGCTGTACCATCTACTATTGTTTTCCTTAAGATTCTAGCGATGACCTCCGGTCGGTCGGAGACCATCTCTACGAGAGGCTACGCCAACGCCTACATGGGACACTTACGTCATCGAACTGTCCCTTCGCTTTACGCCGACCAATAAAATGTATATAAGTTGGGTGAGTTTTATTGTCTCTTCTAGGTTATGTCACAGTCGTCAACATGAGCAGTAAAGTTTAAAATGCTTTAACCATAGAGTAATGAGTGCTGAGTAATGAGTGCTGAGTGCTGAGTTATGAGTGGGGATAGAAACGGATTCTTATTCAACCGCTAAGTTTAGTCAAAAGATTAAAACTGGTATACTTGTCAGGCTTTTGGCTTTGTCAACTACCAAAGGCATAGAATTTTTTGATCCATGTCTTACGAACCCCTGCACCACAAGTATCGTCCAAAGAGTTTTGCTGAACTGGTGGGGCAAGAAGCGATCGCTACCACTCTGATTAATGCTATCCGTACAGCTAAAATTGCCCCTGCTTATTTGTTCACTGGCCCTAGAGGAACGGGTAAAACTTCCAGTGCGCGTATTTTGGCTAAGTCTCTCAATTGTCTCAAAGGTGATAAACCTACGGCTGAACCCTGTGGCGTATGTGACGTTTGTCAAGGGATTACCAAAGGTTACTCATTAGATGTAATTGAAATTGACGCTGCCAGTAACACTGGTGTTGATAATATCCGTGAATTGATTGAAAAAGCCCAATTCGCCCCTGTGCAGTGTCGTTATAAGGTGTATGTGGTCGATGAATGCCATATGCTCAGTAGTGCGGCATTTAATGCGCTACTTAAAACCCTAGAAGAACCACCTAGACACGTAGTTTTTGTACTAGCTACAACCGACCCGCAACGGGTATTACCGACAATTATTTCGCGCTGCCAAAGGTTTGATTTTAGACGGATTGAGTTGGAGGCGATGGTAAAGCATTTGATGGCGATCGCCTCCAAGGAAAATATTAGTATTTCACAAGAAGCTGTAACCCTAGTAGGTCAACTGTCCCAAGGAGGATTACGGGATGCGGAAAGTCTCCTCGACCAGTTGGCTTTATTACCGGGGGAAGTAAACCCGGAACGCGTCTGGGATTTGGTTGGTGCAGTCAGTGAACAGGATTTGCTGGGATTGTTAAATGCGATCGCTCAAGATCATCCAGAAGCAGTTTTAGAACAGACGCGCCAAATTTTAGATCGTGGTCGAGAACCTCTCACCATTCTGCAAAATCTCGCTGCCTTCTACCGTGATTTACTCATAGCTAAAACCGCACCTAATCGTCCTGATTTAGTTGCTTGTACCCAACAAACCTGGAAAGCATTAGTTGAATCTGCCCAGCCTTTACCCATAACTAATATTCTGCTGGGTCAAAAACATCTACAAACATCAGAACTGCAAATTAAAAACACTACCCAGCCACGATTATGGCTAGAGGTGACATTACTAGGATTGTTACCCAGTGCGAATATTCAGCCGGTTGCTACAGGTGTATTACCCGTAGTATTCCCCAGTGATCAGCGTCCATCCGTCCCCCCACAAATCCCACCTCAAAAAGTCGCCCCAGCAACTCCACCGCCTCCAGTTTCTTCTTCAGTTACTCCATTGCGTCCCCCCATCCCAGAGGAAGAAGTAGCCCTCCCTATCGCATCATCCCCGTCTCCTTCCACCCCAGAAGAGAAACCCTTACCACCCACCGAGGAAACTGTTGAGACAGCAGAACTTGATTTGGCCCAAATTTGGCAGCAGGTATTGAGTAATATTCAGCAAATACCCAGACGTGCCTTGTTAGGTCAAATGTGCCATTTAATTGAATTTGATGGTGCTGTAGTGCGTGTTGGTGTCAAACCCGTGTGGTTTGACAAAGTGAAATCTGATTTACCGATGATTACGGCGGCTTTTCAACAGACCTTCAATCAAGAAATTCAAGTCAGTTTAGAAAAAGCTAATACATCAACTCCCCCTGGTGCAAAGAAAACACCGCCAACTAACGGTAACGGTTCTCACACAGTCAAGCAGTCACCTCCACCTAGTTACAACAACCACAAACCACCAGCAGCTACACCACCCCCAACCACATCAGCAAAATCAGAACCAGCAGCAAAATTTACAGGCGGCGCGAAAACACCAGCACCCCCACCTACTCCAGCACCTCTAGCCAGTTGGGAAACAGATGAATGTGCGATCGCCGCCCAGCGTCTAGCACAATTTTTTGATGGGCAAATAATCCGATTTACAGATGAAGGTGAAGACATATCGGAAACCAGTACATCTGAATGGGTAGATGATGACGCAGTAGATGATGATTTTTAGCTGGCAGATTTTTCAAAAGCCCAAGACCTGCATTGACTTTTCCAGAACTTCCTTCGGGCGAAATGGTTTAGTTAGATAGAGATCAGCACCAACATCCATGCCTTTTTGTTTATCAAATTCTTGACCCTTAGCTGTCAACATCACAATGTAGACATCATTCATTTGTAAGTCTTTTTTTACAATTTGGCAGACTTCCAAACCACTCATTTTTGGCATCATTACATCCAGAAAAACTAAATTTGGTTTTTCAGTTTTAATAGTTTCCAGTGCTTCTTCTCCATTTCGGGCTGTAAAAAATTCAACACCTTCATCTTCTAATGCTTCTAAGGCTTGTTCCATTAAAATTACGATGTTAGGTTCATCATCAACAATGAGAATTTTTTGAGTCATACTATTTTAAATTTTGAATTTTAGATTTTAGATTGGGAATTAGGGAAGAGGAGAGTTTAAGATTTACTAGGTACTTAGATACTTGGTAATAAAAGCCCTGCCTCTTGTGGGCGGTCTTTCAACTCAGCACTCATTACTCATTACTCATTACTCATTACTCAGCACTCATCACTCATCACTCATCACTCATCACTCATTACTCTTCAAATTAACGATCTGACAGCATGATGAAGAAGACATTCTCCAACTCTTTTTCAAACCGTAGGGTTTTTACTAATTCAGTTTCTTCGGAGAAGATGGAATCGAGGATAATCATGTCTGGTTTAGCGGAGAGGGCTTTATGAATACATTCTTGGGGATTGGAGGCTTCAATCACGTTATATCCCTGAGTTTGCAGGACATCAGATATAGTTTTTAATGTTGACGCGTTTTTATCAACAACTAATACTTTTTTACTAGAAGTTCCTTGGGAAAGTAGTAAGTCAATTTCGCTCAGAAGGTGCTGTGAGTTGATAGGTTTTGTGAGATAGCGATCAATGCCAATGTGATAGCCCCTTTCCTTATTTTCAATAATTGATAGGATAATAATCGGAATATCGGCTGTCTGGGGATCATTTTTGAGGACTGCTGCCACATCAAAACCATTAATTTGAGGCATCATCACATCTAAAAGAATCAAATCGGGACGGGCTATTTTGATCTGTTGAATTGCATCCACTCCGTCTTTAGCTTCTCGAACATTGTAGCCTTCGTTTTCTAATTGTTGACGTAGCAGTTCCCGAATGTTGGCATCATCATCAACAACCAAAATAGTTTTGCGGTTTTCGTTTAGTACAGCATTCTTCTTGATGACGTGTTCTTTGAGTTGTTTCACAAGCGCATCTAGATTTAGATTGGCACTGGCTGTATTCTCACTTTTGTAAGTTGGAATAATGAATGAAAACGTGCTACCTTGACCAGCTTTACTTTCCATCCAAATTCTACCGCCGTGATGATCGATAATTTGTTTGCAAATGGGCAGTCCTAACCCTGTACCTTTGGGTTTGTCGGTGAGGGTATCACCAACTTGGCGGAATTTCTCGAATACTTTCGGCTGGTCTTCGGGTGCAATGCCAATACCTGTATCGATGACGCTGATGCACACACCCTCGTTTTCTTGTTTGACACGACAGGTAACAGAACCAGATTGAGTAAATTTAACAGCATTGGAAATCAGGTTAATCAAGACTTGCAACAGACGGTTGCGATCGCCCACTATTTGAGGTAGACCATCTTCAATGTCATTAATTAAATGCAAGCCATTGCTTTCAAATAATGCCCATGTAGAAGTAGTTGCCCAATCTAATAACTCACCCGGATCGATTGGCTGCATCTGCCATTCCACCTTACCGGCTTCCATCTTGGCGATATCTAAAACATCGTTAATTAAAGATGTCAGCCGTTCTGCTTCCGAGACAATAATATTGAGATTGTCACCCACCCGCTTGATTGTTTTCTGAAGTTTGCGGTCTTCAGTAGGAAGTATGGGGAACACATCGGTTTCTAACTTGTCTTTAATGATGGAGGCAAAACCAAGCACAGAAGTTAGTGGTGTCCGCAGCTCGTGGGAAACTGTGGAAATGAAATCAGTCTTCATCTTGTCGATTTCCTTCTCTGCTGTTATATCCCGAATCAACAGTGCTGAACCAAAACAAGCAGCAGGTTCGTTAGCTAATGTCCGCTTAAAGATGGCAGTGGCTACTGCCTGACCAATACGTTCCTTAGTCAGTGCAATTTCAGCAGCAAATATCTCTTGGGGATGGGACTGAGTTTGTTCAATCAGGTTCGGTAAACCGGCGATCGGCAGTTCTTGGTAATGTCCCTTGAGTGCGGCGGCTGTCAATCCGTGCATACTTAAAAATGCAGGATTAAAGTGGGTAATTTGTCCGGTGGTGTCTACTACCAACAAACCATCTGCTAAGTTATCTAAGATGGCATTTAACCCTTGGGCTTCTGCGAGGGTATCTTGCAGTGCTGCCGTCCTTTCGGCAACCCTGGCTTCTAGTTCTTGGTTTAGTTGCCGGAGAGCGATTTCTGCTTGCTTGCGAGCAGTAATATCAGTATTGATTTCTAGTATGGCGCAGGGCATTCCAGAGAAGTCTCTTTGCAATGTCCAACGACTCTGAACCATGATCATTTTGCCGTTGCAGGTGAGGTGTTGCACTTCTCCTTCCCAATTACCTTGCTCTAATAAATCTGCGAAGATTTCTGCTTTGGGTTTGGGAAAGGTTTTGGTAATAAAAGTGTAAATAGATTGGTCTTTTACTTGTTCACGGGTCAAATTGTAGAGACTTTCTGCACCTTGATTCCAGTAAGCAATCTTGTCATTCATGTCACGCACAATAATGGCATCACTGGAATGATTTAACATATCTAATAAACGTTGATTTTCCGCTTCTGTCAGCTTGCGTTCATGAATGTCGGCACAAGTAACAATCCATTCCCGGACGCTACCATCCGCTTCGAGGACGGGTGCGCCACAAACCGAGAAGTGTCGATAGTAACCGTCCCGACTACGCAACCGATACTCAGTTTTATAGATATATCGGCTCGCCACTGCGGTATTCCAAGCTTTGGCGGAGCGATCGCGATCATATGGGTGGACTGCTTCAATCCAGCCCCAACCCTCAGTTTCGGCCTCAGTCTGACCTGTATAAGCCATCCAAGTCAACATTTCACAGCTGATGGCCATTCCTGTCGGCGTTGCTCCCCAAACAATCTGGGAGGAGGCAGTCACTAAAGAGCTGTATCGTTCCTGAAGACGTTGATTTTCAGCTTCTGCCAATTTGCGATCTTGAATATCTGTACAAGTGCCAATCCACTCCCGCACACTGCCGTCATCTTCAATCACAGGCGCACCCCAAACCCAAAAGTAGCGATAGTTGCCATCCTTGCCCCGAATGCGGTATTCAATTTGATAGGAGCTGAGGTTGGCTACGGCATTACTCCAGGCTTCTCCTGTATAGTCGCGATCGTCGGGATGAACGGCATCAATCCAACCACCATTCTCGGCTTCAGCTAGGCTTTGACCTGTGTAGGCGATCCAGTCTTTGAGTTCAAAGCAAATTCCTTCTGGTGAACTAACCCAAATAATTTGCGTATTAGTTTTGAGCAGAGAACGGTATCTTGCTTCATTCTGTTTCAAGATTTTTTCGGTTTTTTGGCGTTCTTGTTGGGCTTTTCTCAAGTCGCTGATGTCCTCCACACTCGACCAGATCAGCTGCTCTCCATCTTGCTCAATCATCCGTCCCCAGATCCTGACTGGAACTAAATGCCCATCTTTGTGGATATACTCCTTTTCATACGGCTGACCTGTATTAGTTTGTTCTGGGTTTTCCAGCATGGCTCGCTCGGCGGCGATATAGTTCTCGGCAGTGATTTGCCAGTGGTTGAGGTGGAGAGTTTCCGGGACAGTGCGCCCCAAAATGGCAGCATAGGCGGGGTTAATGTCAATCAGCGTTCCATCGAGGCGGTAAAGCACAAGACCAATGGGACATTGTTCTAAAAGGTGACGGCTAGATTCTTCAAGTCGGCTAGACATAGTTGAGATTTCCTGGGTGGATGTTGCTAGGAGCTAGGAATGAATCAATTCAAAATAAAAAAGGTTTGAGGCTATGTTATTTTTCTTGAAATAGGTGGGTTTTTTCTCGTTGTTCTCCGTATGGGGTAGCACTAGAACAGCAGAACCAGGACAATAAGGTGGCGTAAAGCTTTAAAGAAATCGGGTGATGTTGGAACATTTGGTAAATTTGCTCAGGGGATGCCGCATCCACTCCTGGACTCTGTGTTGAAAGTCTCCGAATCAGTTGAGTATGGCGGATCAGTAGTTCAGCTGGTTTGAGTATTGGAGTTCTCGATGGGATAAAGCCCTCGGCATCGACATCGGTTGCGGGTGCGATGGGCTGCGCTCCACGGTCGGAGATCATCGCGGTTTTGCCAACAGAACTGATGCTACTCTGCTCTACAACGCCCTCCTGAGCGACACAATTGACGGGAATCTGAATCCAAAATTCTGTACCTTTACCTGGTTGTGAACGACACTTGAGAGTCCCCCCATGTCCTTCTACAACAATTTGGTAGGTGATGGCCATACCCAACCCAGTACCTTTGCCAATTTCTTTTGTGGTGAAGAAGGGATCATAAATTCGGTGAATTACATCCTCATTCATGCCTGGGCCATTGTCGGCAATCCTAATCACAACCCACTGGTCGTCTATGGTTTGGGTACGAATCGTAATTTGGGGAGTAGGGTTAGCTATTACCTCATTCTCCATTGCCTCTTCTAAAGCATCAACAGCATTTGCCAGGATGTTCATAAACACCTGATTTAACTTTCCGGGATAGCATTCAACTAGAGGAAGTTCGGTATAGTCTTTAATGATTTCAATTGCTGGACGGTTACTAGAGGCTTTGAGACGATGGCGCAGAATCATCAGCGTTCCGTCGATACCACTGTAGATGTTGACGGTTTTCATTTGGGCTTCGTCATGGCGGGAAAAGTTTTTCAGGGATTTGACTATTTCCACAATGCGATCTGTCCCCAGTTTCATGGAATCCAGCAGTTTAGGAAGATCCTCCATGATAAATTCCACATCGATATTATCTAGCTCTGATTGCAGTTCTGTGGTAGCTACAGGTGAAAACTGTTGATAGTATTGCAGCAGGTGTAATAAGTCTTGGGCGTATTCAGCAACATACTTCAAATTGCCGCAGATAAAGTTAACCGGGTTATTGATTTCGTGGGCAACTCCGGCGATAAGTTGCCCTAAACTTGACATTTTCTCGCTTTGAATGAGCTGGGTTTGCGCTAGTTGTAAATCGTGGAGAGCCTGCTGGAGTTTTTCTGTTTGGGCTTTAGCTTGGGCAGTGGCTTGGGTGCTTTGCTCGTATAGCAAAGCCTTTTCAATGGCGATCGCTGTTTGTGAAGTAAAAATACTCACAATTTTGAGATGTTCAGCTTTGTAAGAGTCGGTTTTGGTTGTACCAATAGCGATCGCTCCTGTGACTCGTTCTTTGGCTCGCAAGGGTACGCAAATCAACGCACTCACTTTTTCTTGTCCTTGCGATCGCGAATCGGCCTGCACATTATTGATCAGTTCTGCTCGCCCGGATTGTACAATGTTGCCAATAATTCCCTTACCTGGTTGCGGCTGACTTTGGTCAAAAAAGAGTCCATATTCGCCGATGATTTCAAATGCAGTTGCATCTGGACTCAGTAGCAGGATCATTCCCGCAGAAGATTCAATTAATTGACTCATTTCCTGAAGTACCAGTTCGGCAATCTGACGCTTATCCAAACTCGTTGTCAGTTGTGTGGAGATATCTTCAAATAAATCAATTTCCTGATATCGCTCCAGCAATTCTTTGGCGAGTTCTTTCTTGTCTGCTTCCTGTTTTGCTAGGAATGAGAGCAACATTGCCACTAAGTTTACTTGTTCCTCTCCAATTACCCAACCAATGATTTCTCCTGACACCTCAATTGGATATCGCTTTTTTGCAGTTTGCTCCCCAATGCTCAGGAGGTTAGTACCGTCTACCAATTCAACATCGATCGCCATATTGAGTTGGTAGACTAACTCGTGCAGGACAGAAGGTAACTCTTTTTTATTAAAAATTTTTTTGAGGTTAACTGCGGACATGAAACACCTCATTTAAAAATTGATCACAAATTTTTGGCATTTAAACCAACCAAATGATTAATTTCATGCACTACCCTTGTGATTACGTTGCCCAAGGCAAATATTTTCTGACTATCGCAAATATAGATATTAGGAGTAGCAAGCTATACGTAGTAGTGCCTAAAAGCGGAGAAAGTTAGCAGATGATTAAGCCTAGCTTTCCCAAAAAAATTGCCACTATAACAATGTAGTAAACAGAATTTACGAGCAACCAATATTGCGCTCGCATCTTAGTAACAAAACGTATTAATCAATCACATCTACTAGTATTATGTACTTGACGCGAAATTTATTCCCATATTCGCTGCCAAGATAGTTATTTGAGCGGGGAATGGGCAACAAGGAGAAAATAGAACCCCAAGTATACCGACACCGATCATCTCCTAATTTTAATTATGGGGACTTCCCTGTTGCCTGTTCCCGCTTAATTATTGACTATCACTCAAAGTTTCAATTAATAAATCAACCTGCTTTTGTCGCTGCTGTAAAAAAGTTTCGCATTGCTGCAAGTATTCAACTGCATTGGCAAACTGATCAAATACAGCTTCTAACTGTAAATTACCTGATTCAATCCGAGCGATAATTTTTTCTATTTCTGCTACTTTTTCCTCATAATTCCAATCTGGTAAAGCATCAGAATTAGAAGATGATTTCCGTTTAACCATTGATTCTTTCTTTATTTTTAACCAGTGAATTGATCAATTTTCTCTCACATTAAACCACAAATAAACCCCAACAATTCAGCTATGCAAATCTACTACAATGCCCCATACCCATTTATTCATTATCTATCTACTTCTAGCACCTTCACTTTCACTTTACCTTGTGCCAATTGCAGCAATAAATCTTGCCCTATAGTTAGTTCACTAGCAGCACGCGCGATCGCACCGTTTTCTTCTCTAACTACCGCATAACCACGCTGTAACACGGCTTTGGGGTCGAGAGTGGCTAACTTTTGTCGTAATAATTCTAAATGCTGCTTGGCGTGTTGCGATCGCCCTTTGGTTAATTGCAGCAATCGTTGACGTTCCCAAGTCAGTTTTTGGACTTCTTGCTGTACTTGTCTATCTAAACGCAGATTGCGCAACCGATGGCGCAAGGTTTGCAGTTTATAGGCAGCTTGACTCTGAGAAGCTAACAACGCATCATATAAAGCATCAAATCGCTGCCGATGCTGAGTATACAACTCTGCTAGGGAAGGAACAACAGTTTCCGCCGCCGCCGTGGGTGTATGTACACACACATCCGCCACCAAATCTGTTAACGACTCATCCCGTTGATGACCAATCCCCGTAATTACTGGTATAGAACACTCAGCCACCGCCCTAACTACTCGTTCATCATTAAAACAAGCCAATTCCTCCACTGCACCGCCGCCCCGCGATAAAATTAATACCTCCGCGCGTCCATCTCCTTCTACCCGTTCAATAGCTTTAACAATCGAGTCTGCTGCTTGCTCACCTTGGACTGTAGCGGGTGAAAATAAAACGTGTAACCCTGGATATCTTTGCTTGAGGGTTCTTTGAATATCTCCCCAAGCCGCCGCCGTTGGAGATGTGACAACAGCGATAGTCTGGGGATGTAGAGGAAGCGATCGCTTTCTGGCAAAATCAAATAAACCCTCAGCTAGCAAGCGATTACGCAATTGTTGATAGCGCAGTGCTTGCAACCCCTCACCAGCCGGTAAAGCTTGCCATACTGTTAATTGATACTCTCCTCTTTGGGGATATAAGCGAATACTACCTAAAATAATGATTTGTTCCCCAACAGTAGGTAGCTGCATCAATTTAGTAACTTGACTATTCCATGTCACACACTTAATTGAGGCTGTGCGATCGGGGTCTTGCATGGTAAAAAATAACCCACTCCGATGCTGATTTGCACTCGATACTTCACCAATTACCCAAACTTGTCGCAGGATGGGATTTTCTTCTAACAGGACTTGGATATATTCGGTAATTCCTGCTACAGATAAAGTGGTATCAGGAAAGTCAAGATTCATTTTATTTCAACCCACTATGCACTTAGAATCAACATAACGCCTTTCTTATACATCCAGTATTTAGAGTGAAGACTGACAGTATTTTTTATCAATTATTTGCTGAGTTTCCTAGTATTTTCTTTGAGTTAATTGGATACTCTGCCAATCATGCTCAAGGTTATCAATTTCGTTCAGTAGAAATCAAACAAACAGCTTTTCGCATTGATGGAGTATTTCTACCAACAGCCAACAATCCCGATCAAACCGTCTATTTTTGCGAGGTGCAATTCCAAAAAGATGAATTGCTGTATCATAGGGTATTTGCAGAGCTATTCTTCTATATAGACCAAAATCCAGATATTTATGACTGGTATGTAGTGATTATCTACCCCAAACGTTCTCTAGAACCAAATAATACTAGATTACATCAAATATTGTTAGACAGTCCCCAAGTTCAAAGAGTATATCTGAATGAAATCGAACCAACCTCCCAGACCTTGGGTATCGATATCATTAAATTAGTAGTAGAACCAGAAGAAACTGCACCTAACCGTGCTAGAGAACTGATCACTAAAACTAGACAGGAAATACCAGATCGTTTATCTAGCCAAGCCATCATCGATTTAATCGAAACAATCATAGTTTACAAATTTCCGCAATTAAGTCGTCAAGAGATAGAAGATATGTTGAAACTCAACGCCCTCAAACAAACTAGAGTTTATCAAGAAGCCTTAAACGAAGGGAGAGAAGAAGGTAGAGAAGAAGGTAAACTAGCAGCTGTACCGTTGCTGTTAAAAGCAGGAATTAGTGTAGAAGACATCGCTCAACAGTTAGACATTAACATTGAAGCCGTGAGGAAAATTGCACAGCAACAGACTTGACACAGGTATTTAGTCAAGTACAACTCAGAGGGCGATCGCTCTTGATTTGGTAAAAGCGATGTGTGGTGACAAAATACGTCAGCACAGATGTAAAAGGCTCTGTCCCATTTACAGTATTTTTACCATTTCCATTGTCATTCTTATTAAGCCAGAATCTTCATTAGTATATTGAAAAACGCTAATATAAGAAGATTATGGTTGCTGAAGTGCTGAAGCCGAATGTACAAGATTTGCAAACAGATGTAATCGACTTATTGGAGCAAATAAGTGAACTAATGAATCGTGCTAGTACAGCACTGAGTTCTGATACATCTGGGAAGAAATATGCAGAATTTGAGCAACAAATTAGAGCGGAAGCTAAAAAAGTAAAGCATCTTGAGTTGAGAATGGCGATTGTTGCGCCAATGAAAGCAGGTAAGTCAACTATCACCAACGCCATCATTGGACAGGAGATTTTGCCAAGTCGTAACTCAGCTATGACAACGCTTCCCACAGAAATTATATTGAATGCTGAATTGACAGAGCCAGTTTTACATCTGAGTGCAGAGGTATTATCAGTTTTTCAAGAAACACTATTAGCTTTACGCAATAAAATTGAAGATTTAGGAATGGAGACAGTGCAAGAAAAACTTGCTCAATATCCACATTTGGCTAAAATGCCACAGCAAATTCAACAATGGGTAGGACTAACAATTACAGCCGAAAGTAAAGGGTGCGATCATATCATTAACACTCTAACTAGCTTAAATGATATTGTTCGTCTGTGCAGTATTCTAGCTCCACTTGCAGACCCCATACAATACTTAACAGATACTCCTAGAATTTATACTCCTTTTTGGCGTTTAGAAAAAACAGAACAACAACCAAAGCTTGGTAATTTGGTAATTGTAGATACGCCTGGCCCAAACGAAGCAGGAGAAAATCTTCGACTAAAGAATGTAGTTGCTGAACAACTTAGTAAAAGTTCAATTGTTTTGATTGTTTTAGATTTTACGCAGTTAAAAAATGAAGCTGCTGAAAAAGTGAAAACAGATGTTCAGAAAGTAATTGAATTGCGAGGTAAAGATAATTTATATGTGTTGATTAACAAAGTTGACCAACGCCAAGAAAAAGATATGACTCCAGAACAGGTACAACAGTTTGTTGCTGCTGAATTTGGCATTGGTGATTTTGGTGATACTGGTAGAGTGTTTGAAATATCAGCAAGGAGAGCGTTTACTTCTGCTAGCTTTTTATTAGAATTGCAGCACAATCCAAATATTAATCTTGCTGATATAAAGACAGCAAAAGCACTTGCTCAAGAGGTATTTGGTATTGATTGGGAAGAAGACCTTGAGGAAGCTACAGCACAAAATTTACAGACTAAAGCAGAGAGGCTTTGGAAAAAATCAGGGTTTGACCCATTTTTAAATGGTGCAATTACAGCACTTATGGCAGAAGCCGCACCTCGTTGTTTAGAATCATCTTTGAAAGTTGCTCATGGTCGCCTTTTAGAACTGAGTAATGATGTTCAACTTCGCAGCAGTGCTATCAATGCAGATGAAGTAAAAATTAGACAAGAAGTTGGTGAATTGGAAATAGATTTGCAATCTATAGAACAATGTCGGCATCAGCTACAAGAGGTAGATAGGATTAAATCAAATCTTTATAAACAGCTTGATAAAATACTTGAAGATATCAAAAAACAAGCTCAAAATAGCCTGAAAACATATTTTCAAGAAGAAGAATATCAACGTGCAGATAATATCAAAAAAGGAGGTATGGCAACCCAAAGTTTTTTTAACTGGGTTTCTAAAAAATTCAATTTCGTTGAAATAAAACCAACAAATAATGGTATTATTGAATTTACAAGTATGCAAGAGGCAGAACATTTTGGAGAACAAGCGATCGCTTCTGCTAAATCTAGCATTATAGAACCTTTGTTGGAAAATGTTCGTCAACAAGCTAAAAAAATAATTAAGCAATCGCGTCAAAAAATACAAGACTCATTGGAGATTGAAACTAAGCCTATTATTGAGCGTGCGCGTCAAAGGTTAAATGAAAAATTTCATGTTAATTTATCTTTGCCAACACCAAATTTAGAGAATGAGAGTGCTGGTAATATTCAAGTAAGGATCAGCCAGAAAACAAAATTGGTAGATCAAGGCTATGAAACAAAAGTAATTGAAAAGCGAGATTTTTGGCATTGGCTCTGGTTAGTTCCTATCAAAGAAACTATTCAAGTGAAATTACCAGATAAAAAAGAAGAGTTTTATACTGTTTCTTTGCCAGAAATATTTGCCCAATCTAATCAGCTAATTGAGGATAGCATTAAAAATATCAAAGAGGGAATCAATAAATATTTAGATGAAGACTTTAAACAACATATTGATAGATTTTTTGCAGAGCTTGATAGTTACTTGAATAATTACCGTGATACTTTATTGCAGGCACAACAAGACCGGAAAAGACACACAGAAGAGAGAGAACAATTAATCAGTGAACTTAATTCATTAGAAACTGAAGCTAGTCAAAATATCGAAAAAGCAGATAGTTATCGGAAACGTATAGGTGACTTGATAAGGGATAAGAGATGAACAATCTTTTCTCTCCACACAATTCAAATATGAGCGGGGCTGGCAAGATGACCACCCCACACGACAAAAAGATTGATATTTCTAGCCCATTTGCTACAAGTCTTGAGCAACTTCAGCGTCGTGTTCCTATTATTGGTGACAAAGCCCTAATAGACCTCATCAATGGTATTCAAGTTAGCAAAGACATCATCTGCTATCGCAAGAATCGGGGATTTATTGGACAGCTAATTGATCAAATTGATGGCAGTGATAATAAACGTAAACTCCTGCTTGATGGTAACTTAATTGCTGGTCAAGAAGCACTATGTAACTGGGTTTTAGAACTTACTGATTCACTTCGCATCAGTCAAGTTGCTCTGGAAGTTACCCAAAATGCCTTACTAGAAGCCCGTGACGCAATTCGTCAACAAAAACAGAGGTTACAAAACCAAGAAGATGCACTAATTCAACTTAGCCACCAACTCAATCTATTAGCTCAACAAATTACCACAAAACTGAAAAATATTGAAGCAAGGGTGCGTAAATTAGAAGTGCGAGTGGCTGCTAATGAAGATTTTGATTATATTGTTACTGCTTGGGCTGCTGGACAAACTTATACGAAGCTACCTTGGGCTTTACAAGTTGCTTTATTAGCGCGGGAAGTATTCAGCAGTTCTGTAATTAAGTATGAACTAGAAACAGGTGATCAAGAGCGTTTGCGGCGGTTGTTGGTGAATAAAATTTTGTCCACAAGTAAACAAATTCCTAACAGTTTCTTTGGACTTGGTGATTTATTAAATCAATCTTGGTCAACAATGACAAAAAATGACCGAGAATTAACTGCTGGTTTACTCGAAATTCGTTCTACTCCACATCAGCGATTAATCAATACACCCTACTTATTTGTAATTGGTACAAGTTTGGAACTAGCCACACTTCCAGAAGAAGCTAGACCTATTAAACCAGGACAAAGCGCGATCGCACTCTGTCGCGCCCAAATTGACAACATATCTCGTACCACCGATGCACGGGAATTTATCACTGCTGTTGTCCAAGAAACCGCTAACGATTGCCTAGCAATGATACGATGAAAACCGCTAACCCTACATTTGGACTCGTACTCACTGGCGGAGGAGCAAAAGGAGCTTATCAAGCTGGTGCATTAAAATATATCGCCGAAATCGGTCTAGTCCCTCAAATCATTGCTGGAACTAGCATTGGCTCTCTTAATGGTGCTGTCCTCGCATCCTATCGCACCTTTACCGAAGCAGTACAGCAGCTTAATCAACTCTGGGATCAGTTGGCTCAAGTAGAGATTTTACGTCCTCATACGGGTACAATTCTCCGTACACTCAGTTACACTACTCAAGCTTTTGTCCCAACATTGCGAATATGGACACTTGATTTCTTACTAAAACAAGGGTTATTGCAAGACTCTACCGCTATTTTTGACCCTGCGCCTATTGAGCAACTGTTACGACAAACTGTTAATCCCAACAACTTGCGACGTGGGATTGAATTATGGGTGACAGTCTTTCCCTCTCTGAACATTCCAGGTTTAGGTAACAATTTGCTGGTTGATTTGATTCGCGCACGCACTGGGACAGATGCTCACTGGCTGTGTGTACAAGACTTCACAGATGATGAAACTCTCTACAACGTGCTTCTAGCCAGTGCAGCCCTTCCCCTAGCCTTTCCCAGTCGCAAGATAAATGGCCAGGCTTACGTTGATGGTGGTTTAGCTGATAATGTTCCTTTAAAAGCTTTAGCTGCGCGTGGCTGTACTCATGCGATTATCATTCATCTGCAAAATGGAGTACATTGGAATCGCTACGACTTTCCAGAACAAAGCATCATCGAAATTAGACCAGAATTACCAATCAATAAATCGGATACGCCAATCATTGGCTTAATTGATACTTTCTTAGACTTCAGTGCTGAACGCCTAGCAGAACTGCAAAAGCGTGGATATGAAGACGCGAAGCGTTGTTTAACTCCCATCATCCAGGCGTTTAGCACGCTGAAACATCAACGTCAATCTCATGACAACCTGATAAACTCAACTCAGCGTTTACTCAATGACTCTCCCCTATAACCGCCATCTCCTTAGTGTCCCTCTGCGTAAATCAGAGTTCAAAATCTTACCTTTTTCAAAATTTTTACAATCCCACTACCCCAATCACGTAGCAATCAGGTTAGGATCTTGTCACAGTTACTTTTTAATTTGAGAAGTCCTATTCTAGAAATTTCCGGCTAAAATAGTATATCTGTTCTACTAAAAATCTAAACCCCACACATCTTAAATCCATATACTTATAGAGGCACGAATGGCTATCAATACCGATACTTCCGGCAAGCAAAAGGCTCTAACGATGGTACTTAACCAGATTGAGCGTAGCTTCGGTAAAGGAGCAATCATGCGCCTGGGGGATGCTACCCGGATGCGGGTAGAGACAATTTCCACAGGGGCGTTGACTTTGGATTTAGCATTAGGTGGTGGTTTACCCAAAGGACGGGTAATTGAGATTTATGGACCGGAAAGTTCCGGTAAGACGACTGTAGCACTGCACGCGATCGCAGAAGTACAAAAAGAAGGTGGCATCGCTGCTTTTGTAGACGCAGAACACGCCCTTGACCCTACCTATGCTGCGGCTTTAGGTGTAGATATTCACAATCTCCTGGTTTCTCAACCTGATACTGGTGAAGCAGGTTTGGAAATAGTTGACCAATTAGTACGTTCCGCAGCCGTTGACATTGTAGTTATTGACTCAGTTGCAGCCTTAGTTCCCCGCGCTGAAATTGAAGGGGATATGGGTGATGCTCACGTTGGGTTGCAAGCCAGACTGATGAGCCAAGCTCTACGCAAAATTACGGGGAATATAGGTAAATCTGGTTGCACTGTAATCTTTATTAACCAGTTACGGCAAAAAATTGGTGTCACCTACGGTAGCCCTGAAACTACTACCGGTGGTAACGCGTTGAAGTTTTACGCATCAGTGCGCTTGGATATTCGCCGCATTCAAACCTTGAAAAAGGGTACAGATGAATTTGGTAACCGCGTTAAAGTCAAAGTCGCTAAAAATAAAGTTGCACCACCTTTTAGAATAGCGGAATTCGACATTATTTTTGGTAAAGGAATTTCTACTATAGGTTGTCTAGTGGATTTAGCCGAAGAAACTGGTATTCTTGTTCGTAAAGGAGCTTGGTACAGTTACAATGGCGATAACATTTCCCAAGGTCGAGATAACGCTATTAAGTACCTAGAGGAAAAGCCAGATTTTTCTGAACAAATCAAGAAACTAGTACGAGAAAAATTAGATAAGGGCGCAGTTGTTTCGGCAAATTCTGTGGCTAAAGTCAATGAAGAAGATGAAGATGAAGATGATGTTGATGCAGAGGAAGAATAGAATTTAATTCAAAATGCGGCTATTGATGAAAAAGATTACTCCAAATAAGAGTAATCTTTTTTTTAGTCCTCACTACCAACATTAAATTTGTTTGGTTGTTGAAAATATCTGTCTAAAATTTCTGATTTTTGCTGTTCATGTAAACCATCCCGCCCATATTCTAATCTACCCCAAGCACAATCTAGAGAAATTTGTACAGTCTCATCAAGGTTTGCTAGTTCAACTTGCTCTTGATAAACAGTATTATCACCTAATGCCTGTTGTTGAATATCTGTTGGTAGTGGAATTAATTGAGTGAGTAAATCTGTTGGTAATGTTGGTAAAATGCGGCGTTGATGATTTAAGAAAAAATCAAAAGTCAAACTTCCTAACCGGATGCGATCGCCATCTTTAAGTTTGACTGGTTTATAGACAGTTTCACCATTGACAGAAGAACCATTTGTACTATGAAAATCTACTAAATAAAAACCTTGATTCACAATGTACTGAATGGCGGCGTGACAACGAGACAAATGCTGATCATCAGTGCATATACCATTATTGAGATCGCGCCCTATTGTCCAAACCTGTTGCGGTTGCTGGAGAGTTTGCGTCTGATTGTTACAGAGGTTAGTGATCACATAAACAGATGAAGCATCTACAAAACCCTGAACATAACGCAATTTTAACTCTGTTAATGATGGCTGATAGAGATTTTCTAGTTGGAGAATTTCATCTAGAAGATGACCATGCCGTTCATATAAAGCCAGAAATACCTGATACAAATTTAAACGCCGTTCTATCTCTTGATTTTTTAAATTATTTTTCATATCTGCAATCCTTAAGAGGAATAAGAATAATTTTGCATTAATTAATTCTGAGTTCAAGCCTGTCACCTGTCACCTGTCACCTATTCACAGCCTTTTTTAAATCACAATAAACCCCGTTTACCGTTGGGGCGTACTGTCATCCAATTAGTCTTAGCTAATGCTAGTTGCTCATCAGAAATTTTTGCCCCGGTGAGGTTAGCACCACATAAATTCGCGCCCCGCAGATTAGCATTACTGAGATAAGCATTCGTGAGGTCTGCACCACGTAGGTCTGCTCCTTCTAAATCGGCATGATTGAAGTAAGCTTTAGTGAGATTAGCATCCTTCAAATTGGCACGAGTTAAACTAGCTCTACCAAAATCGCTATTGTGGAGATTAGCTCCTTGGAGATTAGTATTTTGTAATTGACAAGAATGGAAATTAGTAGATGATAAATCTACACCTTGGAGATTGAGTAAGTTTAAATTATGTAGAGCAAAATCTCGTCTTCCCTTCAAATAAGCTGTTAGTAAACTTTGGGTATCTAGTCTACGTCCAACTTTGGATTTGGGGTTTTGTGAAGCATTGCTGTTACTGTTAGGATGTGGAACGCCTTGTCGTGTTCCTCCAGCATCTAATCTAGTTCCATCACCGATTTTGGCTCGTCTAGCGCGAATTGCTGCTGCTACCTGTGCTACCCCTAAACCTGTCGCTGTAGCAGAAGGGTTGCTATGTAAAATTGCAGAATCTTCTGGGCGATTGTGTGTTGAATCTTTATGATTAGGATCTGATTTAACTAGCAATCCACCAGCCAAGCTTTCTAAATATGGCTCTATCTCCAATGCTTTGAGAACTTCTGTAGCTGAATGATAGCGACTGCGAACAGAGACTTCCAACATTTTTCGTAGTACAAGAATCAAGTGGTCACTAGCTTGCACTAAATGTTCCCACATGATTTCACCTGTACTGGGATTGTAATCGAGGTCTTTGGGAGTTTTACCTGTCAGAAGATAAACACAGGTGACACCAAGTGCATAAATATCACTAGCGTAAACTGGACGCATCGCCATTTGCTCTGGAGGTGCGAAACCAGGAGTACCAATTGCATATGCAGTTAGGGCTGTATGTCCTGATTGGTTGGTTGTGGCTTGGGTAACTTGGTTTTTGACCGCACCAAAGTCAATGAGTACCATTCTCGAATCTTGAGAACGGCGAATTAAGTTAGCTGGCTTGATATCACGGTGAATAACCTTTTGATCGTGGATGTATTGCAATAAAGGGAGAGTTTCGCTTAAAAATTGCTTAACACCCGCTTCGCTAAAAGTACCATTCAGTTTCACCTCTTGCTGGAGCGTAGAACCGCTAATATATTCCTGAACTAAGTAGAACTGTTCTGCCGCCTCAAAATAGTCTAACAATCGTGGTATCTGGGGATGATTACCAATTTTGCCTAGGGTGTTGGCTTCTCGCGCAAACAGTTCTCGCGCCATTTGCAAAACCTGGGGTGCTGTAGTTGAAAGACGTAGTTGTTTAATTACGCAACTTGGTTCTCCTGGCAAAATTTCGTCACGGGCTAAAAAGGTTGCGCCAAAACCACCCTGACCTAATGGCTTCAATACCCGATAGCGATCGCGCAACAGTAATTGTGAGCCACAAGCTTCACACCTTTGGCTATATGCTACATTCTCTGGATTAGGACAGGTCGGATTTATGCAATAGCTCATGCACTGTCAACTCGCTGCACGAAATAATAACCGGTAGCGTTACACTCTCTTTTCAATTATTGAGACTTAAAGCCAACTCTTGCTAGGTAAGTTTTGCGGTACATCCTTTGAAGAGTTGCTAAAGTTGAATCTGATTTATGTAAAGCAATTAACAGGTCAAACAACTTATTATACTTATACTTCTAGATAGTGTCGAGTCTCTATCATGTCCTTAAATCAAAGACTACGATCGCATTTGTTGCACGTAAGCAGATTTTAAGTGTGCTGATTTTAATTCATCAAAAATATAAAATTTACGTATTATTACTTAATTAAAAATTCTGAGCTATCCGGATTCAAGTTTCTGATCTGATTGAGCAAATTTTTACACTTTATTGCTCGAAATTTACGTTAAATTATATAAATAATATATGAATATCTGTTCAAGTATAATAGTGTAAGTATCAGGAATATTTGGGAGAAAAATGATGACAACCGTAAATCAATTGAAATGTGCCTGTCCGGATTGCCTCTGTATCGTTTCCATAGAGGATGCAATTAACAAGGAGGGGAAATACTACTGTTCTGAAGGCTGTGCAGAGGGTCATAAAACCATCAAAGGATGCAATCACAAAGGATGTGGCTGTTAATTAGTGCTGAGTTGAAAGTGCTGAGTTATGAGTATTACATAGGTCTTACTCATAACTCAGCACGGACTAAACGCGCCGCTACCGCTAACAGCACTCCTCACTCCTCACTCAGCACTCCTCACTCAGCACTCAGCACTCAGCACTCAGCACTCCTCACTCCTCACTCAGCACTCAGCACTCAGCACTCAGCACTCATAGACTAGATAATACATCCCGTGCGATCGCGATCGTTTGGTCAATATCTTCTTCAGTGTGAGCTAAAGAAGTAAAACCAGCCTCAAACTGAGAAGGTGCTAAATAAACACCGCGCTCTAACATACCGCGATGGAAGCGGCCAAATTTCGCTGTGTCTGACTTTTTGGCATCTTCATAGTTATGTACAGGCCCAGAAGTGAAGAATAAGCCGAACATCGCGCTAATGTTACCACCGCAAACTGCATGACCAGTTTCTTGAGCCGCTTTTAACAAGCCATCTGCTAGCCTTTTAGTAATTCGCTCCAGATATTCATAACTACCTGGTTTTTGCAATAATTCTAAGGTTTTAATTCCCGCAGTCATCGCTAGGGGATTTCCCGAAAGAGTTCCGGCTTGATATACAGGGCCAGCCGGGGCAATCATAGACATAATATCGCGGCGACCACCGTAAGCACCTACTGGCAATCCACCACCAATGACTTTACCCATCGTGGTTAAATCGGGTTTGATGCCAAATTTTTCTTGTGCGCCACCATAGGCAATACGGAAACCTGTCATTACTTCATCAAACACAAGTAACGCCCCATACTCGTGAGTTAGTTCCCGCAATCCTTCTAAAAAGCCAGCATCGGGGGTAATAAATCCGGCGTTACCTACAACGGGTTCTAGAATTACACCAGAAATCTGATCGGGGCTTTCTTCAAATAAAGCTTTAACTGCTTCTAGGTCGTTGTATGGGGCGGTAAGAGTGCTGATAGTCGCTGATTTAGGCACACCAGGGGAATCAGGTAAACCTAGGGTGGCTACACCTGAGCCAGCTTTGACTAAGAACATATCAGCGTGTCCGTGATAGCAGCCTTCAAACTTGATGACTTTCTCGCGGTTCGTAAAAGCTCGCATTAGCCGTAGCACAGCCATACAAGCTTCTGTGCCTGAGTTAACAAATCTCACCATTTCGATGCTAGGAACGGCAGCAATTACCATTTCCGCCAGGACATTTTCTAGCACGGAAGGCGCACCGAAGCTAGTACCTTTTTCTAACGCTTCATGGAGTGCGCTAATCACTTCTGGATGAGCATGACCACAAATAGCCGGCCCCCAAGTGCCTACATAGTCGATGTATTGGTTGCCATCTACATCCCAGATATACGCGCCTTTGACCCTGTCAAAAACTATGGGTTGTCCCCCTACAGATTTAAAGGCACGAACTGGGGAACTAACTCCGCCTGGCATCAGGTTTTGAGCAGCAGCAAAAACTTCTTGTGATTTTGTGGTTTTAATTGTGGTGTTTACCAAGGTTTTCTCCTATCTGTGGGCATTCAAAAAAAGCTCTATCTTAGGATAGGGTTAAATTTTGCCTAGAACTTATATCGTATAAAATTAACAGAGACAAAAAAATAACAATATGTTATACAAGTCGAATCAAGACTTGCCTTTAGAGATCCGTACCCAACTATCTGAGGCATACCAAGACCTTTATCGGGCGGCCTTTAACTCGGCAATTCACTGGTATGGTGAAGTTTCTAAGGCTCATCACGTTGCGTCAAGTGCTGTGAGAATGCAGTCCGCCATGCAAAGGGATGTTGTTTTACAAAGATGATCAATATATTGTGTGGAAAAATCATACCAGTCGAACTATTGATAATGGTATCGTGAAACCAGGCATCATTAGATTTATTTAAAGAAAATTAGCTGGTATGTTTTCCACCGATCCAAATTCATTACACAACGCCATCCCCGTCGAAAAAATCCGCTACGATGAACGGGGTTTAGTGCCAGCGATTGTCCAAGATTACCTGGATGGCACGGTGTTAATGATGGCGTGGATGAATCAGGAATCTTTACAAAAGACTTTAGACACCGAAGAAACATGGTTTTGGAGTCGTTCCCGTCAGGAATTATGGCACAAGGGAGCGACTTCTGGGCATATCCAAAAAGTGCAAAGTATTCGTTATGACTGCGATAGTGATGCTTTACTAATTGGGGTAGAGCAGCTAGGAGATATTGCTTGTCATACAGGTGAACGCAGTTGTTTTCATCAAGTAGAAGGAAAAATCACTGCCCCACCAGGGGATACCTTATCGCAGGTGTTTGAGGTAATATGCGATCGCCGCGATCATCCTAGTGAAAGTTCCTATACCTGCAAGTTATTTGCTGGTGGTGATAACAAAATTTTAAAGAAAATTGGGGAAGAATCGGCTGAGGTAGTGATGGCGTTTAAGGATGATGAGCCAGACGCGATCGCTGGTGAAGTGGCAGACTTACTATACCATACAATGGTTGCCTTAGCTCACCATCAAGTAGATTTAAAGGCTGTTTATCGCAAGCTGCAAGAACGTCGGCGTTAGGGAGTAGGTGACAGGTGACAGGTGACAGGTGACAGGTGACAGGTGACAGGTGACATTGTCCGTAATTTTAAATTTTGACCCTTCACTTCGTTCGAGGGCAAGATTTTGAATTTTGAATTAGAGCGCAGCGACTTGACTATTTTGTAATTCTTATCATTGAGTAAAATTTTCCTCACTGATTCCACAGGGTTTCCACAGGAATTTTTGGAGTTTTCCACAGATGTTTTACGAAAGGATGGGTACTTGCAGGCTTACTGGGGATTTTTGATTCACGGTGTGGATAATCTGATTAGACTGAGTTTTCATTAAGTTATGTAACAAAAATATAGTTAAAACACTTATTATCTCGTTTGCTTTTATTTTTTATACAATCGTTTTTAACATTTCGCAGCATTGACAAACCTACCCCCTCTTGTCGCACAATGATGCGACTAGGTTTTATAGTTTGTGCAAACGTTAACACCAAGACTTACCTCTGAGATAAGTTTTGATGTTGCCTACAACTGCCTCACACCAAGCGATAGTTCGTTTTAACTGAACTTACACAAGGAAAATCTCATGAACGCAACAGTTAGTATTTTTACAGAAATCCCCGAAACTCTTCATGAATCACTGAAAACTTACTTAGAAGCCCATCCTGATTGGGATCAAAATCGGGTACTGACAGCAGCACTATCATTATTTTTACTGCAAAATGGAGACAGCGATCGCCGTGCTGCCCGTGTTTATTTAGAAACTTTGTTCCATCACTGCTAGTTTAAAAATGTTTTGTACCGACTTGCCAAAGATTCTGTACCATTGAACTCTTCCGTGCTGGTACAAACGGTACTAATTGACCGTCGTAGAACGACGGGGCTTTTACCCAAATTTCCGGTAATTGAAAATTCAAAATTGGTAATACAAAAATTTGGGCATGGTATACCATGCCCACTAATTATTCATACATAAATTGGGATGATTGAAAAAAACTCAAGGATTTGTTTCTAACTGGGAATGAGTTGGACATTCAAATTTATAACCAACTCCACGTACAGTCTGAATTAATGCTGGTTGGCTAGCATCGACTTCAATCTTTTTGCGAATTTGGCCAATATGCACGTCTACAACACGTTGATCACCCACATATTCATAGTCCCAAACTTCTTGAATCAGTTCTGCACGTCGCCAAACTCGACCAGGATGACTAGCTAAAAAATGTAACAAATCAAATTCCAAAGCTGTTAAGGGTACAGCTTGGCTATTCAGTGTCACCTCTCGCCGTACCGGATCGATCATCAATTTCTCAAATAGCAAGCGTTTCTGTTCGGCGGTAGTCACTACCCTCTGTCGTCTCAAAATAGCGGCTACTCTGACTTCAAGTTCTCCCAAGCCAAATGGCTTTGTGAGATAGTCATCAGCACCTTTGGCAAAGCCGCGAATCTTGTCAGTCTCATCTGTACGGCTAGTCAGCATGAGAACAAAAACACCATTACGACTTTGCATTTCTTGACAGAGGTTAAACCCAATTACGTCTGGCAAATTGACATCAAGAATTACCAAATCTGGGTTAAATTGCTCAAATAAGGACAACGCGGTCTTTCCATCCTCAGCAGCTTCTACCTGATAGCTTTGCTTCAACAAAAAGCGTTGGATTAAATTCCGCACCGCAGGGTCGTCATCAACTACAAGTATCTTGGCAGGAGCCATGACCATCTCTTTACACAAAAATAAATTTATTTAAGATTAACAGCAGTGTTGCGTAAAACGCAGTTTCCACTGAGGGATGATGTAAGGAGCTACAAGGCTCAGAAATTCATTTCCTGATTTTCTAAATGATAGTGTAATCAAGATGCTGGACAAATATACTAGAAAAAATTTTGTAACTATTTTTACAGTTTAATTTAGATCCTGTCATGAGAAACTTATATGTCCAGCTACCCAATATTAGGCTATTAGCGACAAATCATTTATTCAGCCTGGAAACTTCCCTATATTAATTCAGTGGAGATTTAAAACTTTTCAATTTTAAATCTTTATGTGGATAGATACCACTACTTAGGTTGGAGCTAAATCATAGAAATGTCCTCAAGTTAGGATAGAGTGGTAAACCTAAAGCCGAAAAAATCTTTTTAGAAACATTACATTCTTTAGGTATTCTCAGTTCAAATTCTAGGTTAGAGCTAGAATGGGTCAACGACATGAGGGTATACACGGAGTTATAACAATATGTTAAAGTGGCTGTAGCTGAAATTCCTGGGTCAATCTGACTAACGCGTGCTACTATCCTGGTAGAGCATAAAATTCGGTCGATAGGTTTGTCTTCGATCCAATTAAAATCTAAAATTGTTATTCTGCAACAAAAAATTGCCTCTGACTAAGGCTGAAGTATAAACTCCCATGAGCGATCAAAATCCCTACGAAAAACTTGGGGTATCAGAAGATGCTAGCTTCGATGAGATTCAGGACGCTCGCAATCGCCTGATGGAGCAATGTAGCGGCGATGCCAAGAGTGTAGAAATCGTTGAGGCAGCTTACGATGCGATTTTAATGGATCGCTTACGGATGCGCCAGGAAGGAAAAATCAAAGTACCAGAGCGTATCCGCTTCCCAGAATTGAGGATACAATCTGCTCCGAAAGAAACTCCTACGCCTCGTGAGCAATCACCTGCATGGCTGCAAAATATTCTGGATCAGCCCACAAAGGCAGATGTGCTTTTACCCGGTGCTTGGTATGTGGGTTTGAGTGCAGTCAGCATTTTTACAGGTAATCAAGTTTTACAGCTGTCCTTAGTGGTTGGGGTAGGAGTTAGTATTTTCTTTCTCAATCGCAAAGAAGGTAGATTTGGCCGAGCAGTTTTGTTTACTCTCGTTGGGCTAATCATTGGCTTAATTGCGGGAGGGCTAATTGCTGGCTGGCTGTTACCACAAATACCATATCTCTCGGCTAATCAGTTTTCGACTGTACTGACGTTTATATTGTTGTGGTTAATTAGCAGTTTTCTGCGTTAAGTACAATTCTCAATCTAACTCAGCCAAAAACCCCTTCCTGAATAGAAGGGGTTTTTGGTTTATATTTTCGATGATGTAGCTGATACCGTAGATTCCAGGATTAAATTTACCGCAGTGCTTAAATCTGGAACAATTAAGTCAGGATAGTAAAGTTCTAATTGAGTGCGATCGCGGATACCAGATTCAACAGCCATAACTTTAATATCATGCTTTTTAGCGGCGGCAATGTCAGCTTCTGTATCCCCTACCATCCAAGTATCGGCTGCGGAGGGTAGTTCTGCTAATGCCCTGGTCATTAATAGGGGTTTATCTTCAATATCGCGAGTTTTTACATAATCGTTACTGAGGCAATAACAGCGATTTTCTGGGAAAAACCGCCCTAAATCGTATTTTTGGCAGGCATAATCTAACTCCTTCACCCGGCGCATCGTCATCACAGCTAAATCAACGCCAGCCTGCTGAATTTTTAACAATGCTTCTACAGCACCTGGGATGAGACTATCATACTCAAAGTAAGATTCTGTATGTACTGTTTTGCGCCGCAATTGGGCAAATTCTTGAGCTTGCGTCTCATCTAAACCGGAATTCAAAGCAATTTGTTTTTCTGGAATTTGCGATCGCTTCATTTGCCAAAATTCCGCTTTAGCCAGTTGTCGCACTGCTTGGTGGGGATATCGGATTTCTTCGAGGCAAAATAGATAGACACGATAATACCTCTCGGAAACATCCATGATAGGGCCGTCGAAGTCGGTAATTAATCTCAGCATCGGCGGAAGTCAGTGTTAATTTTTATTACAAATATTTTACCTCGATGTAATGAGTCATCAATAAATATTTTCCCTACTCCCCACTCTTTACTCAGCACTCAGCACTCAGCACTCAGCACTCAGCACTCAGCACTCAGCACTCA